>JAAZBW010000189.1 GCA_012513625.1 Actinomycetales bacterium
GCCGAGGGTCTCCTCGCCGCCCTCAGGGCTCGAGAAGATATCGCCGTCGAAGTTCTGCGACACGGATAGAACCTGCTTTCTGTTTCGGCCGTACTAGGTACCGAAGACCAAGAGGACGAGCTGACCAAACACGAAGTCCAACGCGCTGATAATGGCCATCACCGCGAGCACGAAGATCATGACCACCACGAAGTAGGTCCAGAGCTCGTTGCGGGAGGGCCGGACCACCTTCTTGAGCTCGGCAATGATCTGCCGGAAGAAGAGTGCGATACGCGCGAAGATGCCTCGCTTCTCCCCCGAGCGGGGGGAGGGCCGGCCGGCTGCGCTTTCGCTCACGTCGTGGTCTGCTTCCTGTTGGCTGTTTCGGCCCTGCACGTTCGGTGCAGGGGCCCGGGAGATCCGGGGGACACCAGCAGGGCAGGAGGGACTCGAACCCACAACCGCCGGTTTTAGAGACCGGTGCGCTACCAATTGCGCCACTGCCCTAGGTTTGCATTCAGGCCATGGAGGCACAGAACACGATAAAGATCGTACCGCACCACCCGGCGCGTTCCGGTCCTCCGAACCCGTTCTGGGCCCGGATGAGTCTAACCGCACATCCCTCCCCGGTCCATCTGACAACACGTGCGTGCGAGCGAGCCACCGAGGCGGCACACTTGCGCGTGTGAACACATTGCCTCGCGTTTCCACCCGTCTCGCCGCGATCGCGCCCTCTGCCACCCTGGCCGTGGATGCGCGGGCGAAGGCGCTCAAGGCCGCCGGCCGGCCCGTGATCGGATTCGGTGCCGGTGAGCCCGATTTCCCCACGCCCGACTACATCGTCCAGGCCGCAATCGCCGCCTGCTCCACACCTGCGAACCACCGGTACACGCCGGCACAGGGCAAGCCGGTACTGCGTGAGGCGATCGCCGCGAAGACGCTCCGGGACACCGGGGTGGAGGTGGCGGCCTCCGACATCCTCGTCACGAACGGCGGCAAGCAGGCCGTGTTCCAGGCCTTCGCCGCAATCGTGGACGAGGGCGACGACGTGATCCTGCCGGCCCCCTACTGGACCACATACCCGGAGGCCATCCGCCTCGCAGGGGGCGTTCCCGTGGAGGTGTTTGCGGGAAGCGAGCAGGACTACAAGGTGACCGTGGAGCAACTCGAGGCCGCGCGGACCGAGAGGACCAAGGCGCTCCTCCTCTGCTCCCCATCCAACCCGACCGGCAGCGTGCACTCGCGCGCCGAGCTCGAGGAGATCGGCCGCTGGGCGCTCGAGAACGGCGTGTGGGTGATCACGGACGAGATCTATGAGCACCTGGTCTACGACGATGCCGAGTTCGTCTCGATCCTGAAGGTGGTCCCGGATCTCATGGACACCACGATCGTGCTGAATGGGGTGGCGAAGACCTACGCCATGACCGGCTGGCGCGTTGGTTGGATGTTCGGCCCCACAGACGTGATCAGGGCGGCGAGCAACTTCCAGTCCCACCTGACCTCCAACGTGAACAATGTGGCGCAGGACGCCGCCCTCGCGGCGGTCTCCGGTGATCTGACCGCGGTGGCGGAGATGCGCACCGCGTTTGATCGGAGGAGGCGCCTCATCGTGGACGAGCTCTCGAAGGTGCCAGGCTTCGAGGTCCCGGTGCCCAAGGGCGCGTTCTACGCCTACCCCAACGTGGAGGGCGCACTCGGCCGGGAGATCCGCGGGAGAGTGGCCACCACCTCCGCCGAGCTCGCGGCCATCATCCTGGACGAGGTGGAGGTGGCCGTGGTGCCGGGTGAGGCGTTCGGCCCGTCCGGCTACCTGCGTCTGTCCTACGCCACCTCGGACGAGGACATCGTGGAGGGCGTGGGACGGATCCGGGCGCTTCTCACGGAGGGCTGACACCGGGTGTTGCACAACCAGTAGGGCGGGGATGGGGCGGTCTACTCTCATCCCCGTCTCATCCACGTGCGGCACACTGGCCGTGTGGTGCAGTTGCGCTCGTTCCTCATCGGCATGCTGGCGGTCCTCGTGGCGCTCGGTGTGGCCGCGGGCGTCCGCGCGATCATCCAGCCGCCAGAGGCGCGCCCACTCGGGCCCATCCTGCTCGTCCAGAGCGAAGAGCCGTCCAAACCGGACCGCATGGAGTTCGAGAAGTACGCGCCGGACTCTGGAACCGCTGCCGAACCCACCCCGCTGCCCGAGGTGCCGGTACAGGTCCCACCGGCACCCCCCGTCGATATCGAAGAGGATGGGGACGACGACCGCAACGGTGATGATGACGACGAGCAGGACGACTGATGACTGAGACCACCGCAGGGCCGCGCGCTGCCGGCTCCGGGCTCGACGTGCGCAGCCGGATCATCCTGCTGACCGTGAGCCTCGCGGCACTCGCCCTCGTGGTGGCCGGCTTCGTCCTCTGGATCTCACGCACCGAACAGGTGGACAACGCCATCGATGCCACCCTGGAGCGGACGGCGGCGGAGCTCTCGGACTGGGTGTACGCCTCCGATGGCTTCCCGGACACCGCGGCGCTCCTCCGTGAGGCCATGCGCACCGAGGTGCCGGCGGAGAACGAGGCGATCGTCGGCTTCCTCGGCGGCAACCTGTTCGTGGTCCAGGGCACCATCACCCTCAACCTGCTCGATGACCCGGAGTTCCTCGCCCACGCGGCCCCGCTGACCACGGGCGATCAGGCGTACCTCTACACCCACTCCACGCAGTCCACCCAGTACCGGTTCGCGGTGGTCCCCGTCCGGGTGGGCGACACACCCCCCGGTGCCCTCGTGCTCGCGTTCGACCGGACCGCCGAGCACATCGAGGTTCGCAGCCTCATGCTGACGTTCCTGTGGACCTCTGCCGCAGCCCTCTCGGTGGCGGCACTGGCCGGATGGTTGCTCGCCGGCCGCATGCTCCGTCCCATCCGTGAGCTGCGGGAGGTGTCCGCCACCATCACGGAGCGCGACCTCTCGCGCCGCCTTCCCGTCCGCGGCACCGACGACCTCTCGGCACTCGCCCGCTCCTTCAACGGCATGGTGGACCGGCTCGAGTCGGCCTTCTCATCGCAGCGTCAACTCCTCGACGACGCCGGTCACGAGTTGCGTACCCCCATCACCGTGGTCCGGGGTCACCTCGAGTTGATGGATCCGTACGATCCGCAGGACGCCGCCGAGACCCGCGACCTCGCCATCCACGAGCTCGACCGGATGCACCGGCTCGCGGACGACCTCGTCCTGCTCGCGAAATCGGAGCAGCCCGATTTCGTGAAAGTGCGACTCACGGACGTGGGAGACCTCACGAGCGAGACGTTCGAGCACATGAAGCAGCTGGGGAACCGCGAGTGGTTCCTCGCCGAGAGTGCGGAGGGCATGTTCCCGCTCGACGAGCAGAGGCTCGTCCAGGCCTGGCTCCAGTTGGGCGCGAACTCGGTGAAGTTCTCCGAGGAGGGCTCCCGGATCGAGGTGGGCTCGTCCGCCTCACCGGGCGAGGTACAGCTGTGGGTACGCGACTCCGGCACGGGCGTGGGCGAGGAGTATCTCGCCACCATCTTCGAACGGTTCAACCAGGTGGACTCCTCGCGGGGCGGCGCGGGCCTCGGCCTGCCGATCGTGGCGGCCATCGCGCACGGCCACGGCGGCCGGGTGGACGTGGCATCACTTCCGGGTGTGGGATCCACGTTCGTGCTCCGTCTCCCAGTTCCCCAGAGCGGGTCCGAGGCGCACCCACACGCGCTTGAATGGCAGCAACATGGAGGTATGCAGTGGCCAACATCCTGATCGTGGAGGACGAACCGGGGATCGCTTCGTTCGTTTCGAAGGGCCTCCGGGCCGCCGGGCACCAACCCACGGTGGTGGACACGGGCCGTGAGGCCCTGAACCACGCGCTCACGGATGGCTACGACCTGATGATCCTGGACATCGGCCTACCGGACATGAACGGTTTCGACGTGCTCGAGCGGATGCGCGGCTCCGGTTCTAAGACGCCGGTCATTATCCTGACCGCCCGCGCCTCGGTGGATGACACGGTGGCGGGGCTAGAAGGTGGGGCGGACGACTACATGGCGAAGCCCTTCCGCTTCGAGGAACTCCTCGCCCGTATCCGCCTCCGGCTGCGCACGGAGACCAGCAGCGGAGACCTCGGGGTCCTCTCCGTGGGCGACCTGACCCTGGACCTGCGCGCTCGGACCGTCTCGGTGGCTGGTGAGGTGGTGGACCTCGCGTCCCGCGAGTTCGAACTGCTCGAGGCGTTCATGCGCCACCCCGATCAGGTGCTCTCACGTGAACAGCTGCTCTCGCGGGTGTGGGGCTACGACTTCGACCCGGACTCGAACGTGGTGGACGTCTACGTGGGCTACCTGCGCAAGAAGGTCGGTGCGGGCCGGATTGTGACAGTCTGGAGGGTGGGTTACCGCCTCACCACCCGCGCCTGACCTCAGGACACGCGCTCCATCCAGCGCAGCGCCTCGTCCAAGCGCCCCTCGCCGTCGCGCCGCCACTCGTCACCCGCCGGCTTCTTGGCACCCGAGACGAGGGAGAGCGTCACCGCGGCCGCGCGTGCCGCGAGCGCCCGCGCGTCGAAATACATGAGCGAGCGCTGCCACCATGCCTCCAGGATGGCGCCCACGTGCGGGTACACGGCGGGCGCGAGGTGCGGGAGGACCGAGACATGGCCGAGCATGCAGGCGATGTCGTCCACCCGGTAGCCGGGGCCCACCGAGTCCACGTCGAGGAGTGAGGCAACCTGCTGGGGGCCGGACATGAACAGGTTCGCCTCGTAGAAGTCGCCGTGCGTGGTGACGAGTGGGCCCGGGTCCGAGGTCTCCATGACCGCCTTCACCGTCGTCGCGAGCTCGTGGGCCTCGTGCGCGCGCTCGGGGATCGCCGTGGCGGCCGCGTGGCCGTAGAACTCCACCCGGTCCGCCCACGAGGGGTGGGCGGGGAGCTCCATCATCTGGGGTGGGAGGGCCTGCAGCACGGAGTGCGCGGCCTCGTAGGTGGCGATCGGGTCCGGGAGGCCGGCGGCGAGGAAGTTGGCGAGCGGGGCACCGGACGCCACCGAGAGCACCACGAGCCCCGAGGGGTCCGACTGGATCACCTGCGGCGCAGGAACCCCTGCCGCGGAGAGCATCTGGTGCCGGGAGACGATGTCCGCGGCGATCCTGGGCCGCAGTACCTTCACGAACGCGACCGTACCGGCCGCGCCGTCGAGGCGGAGGACGGACCGCCGCGTGGGGCGGTAGGTGACCACCGCGGGCGTGACGGGCTGACCGAGGAGTAGGGACATGGCCACCGGGTCGCACGCGGCCGGGAGGGCGGGCAACTCGGGATCGTGGGGGTGGCGCCACAGGT
Source organism: Actinomycetales bacterium (assembly GCA_012513625.1). Classification (GTDB taxonomy): domain Bacteria; phylum Actinomycetota; class Actinomycetes; order Actinomycetales; family Actinomycetaceae; genus JAAZBW01. The sequence continues at coordinate 5,317 of JAAZBW010000189.1, forward strand.
AGACGCGAACGAGGCCCTCGGAGTGGTCGAGGCGGACGAGGCCAGGAGTGTCCTTCCGGGAGACCCGCGCGGTGGTGGCGCACACGTACTGGACGGACTCGCCGCCGTCCGCCCCGCGGACGCTGAGCTCGTATCCCACGGAGACGCCGGCGGCAGGCCGGTGGTGAAGGGAGTCCACCCGCCAGTCGAGAATGGTGGCGCCCTCGGTCCCGAGCGCCTTCACGAGGAGCTCGCCGGCGTCCGGGCCGGTCAGCAGTTCCACCTGTTCGAGCTCACTCATCGCCGTCATCGCCCTAGTCCACCATGGAGCTCGCCACTTTTCGACGGTTGCGGGCACGGCGCGCGGGCGCGGGCACGCGAACACGGGAGTGGAGGGTCCCTCCGGCGGGCGCGGGAACGCGCGCACAGCGTGTCGGAGTGTCCGACACCACGGGCGGGAGCACGCTGCGTGGAGCGCGTGCGGGACAATGGTGGGGATGCGCGATCTGGCCCTGCTCCCGAAGGCGCACCTTCACCTGCACTTCACCGGCTCGCTCCGGATCCCCACCCTCGAGGAACTCGCCGCGGCCCGTCGCGTCCGGTTGCCAGAATCCCTCACCGACTCCGAGGCGCTGCGCGTGCCTGCCGGACAGCGAGGGTGGTTCCGTTTCCAGCGCCAGTACGACGCCGCGCGCGCAGTGGTGCGCGGCGAGGACGCCCTCCGACGGGTGGTGCGCGAGGCCGCCGAGGACGACGCCGCCGAGGGTTCCCGCCGCCTCGAGATCCAGGTGGAACCGAGCTCGTACGCCCCGGACGTGGGCGGCATCACCCCCGCGCTCGAGATCATCCTCGACGAGGCCGCTGCGGCCTCGCGCGATACCGGCGTCGAGGTGGGGGTGATCGTGGCCGCCTCCCGCATCCGCCATCCCATGGACGCCCGTACGCTTGCCCGGCTCGCGGCCCGTCACGCCGGACAGGGCGCCGGCCAGGTGGTGGGCTTCGGCCTCTCGAACGACGAGCGGCGGGGGAACACTGCCGATTACACGGGCGCATTTGCGATCGCCGAACGCGCGGGCCTGCCGGCTGTCCCCCATGGGGGTGAACTGCTCGGGCCGGACCACGTACGCGACGTCGTCGCCCACCTGAAGCCCACCCGGCTCGGGCACGGGGTTCGCGCCGAGGAGGACCCGGACCTGCTCGCCCGCCTCGTTGATGATGGAATCGCGTTCGAGGTGTGCCCCATTTCCAACCTCTCGCTGGGGGTGTACGAGGAACCGGAGGAGGTGCCGCTGCGCCGGCTCGTGGACGCCGGGGCGCGGGTGGCCCTCGGCGCCGACGACCCCCTGCTGTTCCACGCGCGCCTCGTGGACCAGTACGAGTTCGCGCGCGAGCTCGGGATGGACGACGCCGAGCTGGCCGGGTTGGCGCGCGACTCGATCGGGGTCTCGTTTGCACCGCAAAGCTCCAAGCGGAAATGGCTCGCTGAGGTGGACGCGTGGCTGGCGACCCCGCCCGACATACGCCCCGCGCAACGCTCCCTCACCCGACGGCGGGGCACCACGCCGCAGGCCCAATGATCTTTGAATCAACTCATTGACACAATAAGGCTGTGGGTGGGACTGTGGTGGCACGCCCACCAGGAGGCCCGCCATGTCATTCTTCGTTCTCCTCTCCCCGTTCGCCCTCGTCTTCCGGGTCGTTCTCCTCGCCGTGCCGTTACTCGTGCTCGCACTGCTCGTTTACGTGCTCGTCCGCCCAGTACGGTGGGCGGACCCCGAGGGCGCCGACCCCGATTCAGCCACCGCGGCCACCGCACGCCGCATGGCCATCACCTACCGCATCGCCACGCTCGTGGGGCTGTTCTACGCGGCATGGGCCTGGCTCTCGCTCCCCAACCTCAACTGGGTGGCCCTTACGGACCCACCCGGACTCCTTGCGGCGCTGGTCCCGATCATGGCGGGCCTGCTGTTCCTCGCGGTGGTGGCGATCGGCGAATCCACGTGGCCCCGCCCGCGGGGTACCACCCGGAAGGCGAACCTGACGCACCGCCCGGCCGTGGCACGGGCAGCCTCGCTCCCCCGCGCCGCGATGTGGCTGTGGTTCGGTATCCTCGCGGCGGCGCTCGTTGTGTTTGGGCTGATCGCGGCGCCGGAGGGCCGATCAATGCCGCACCCGTTCGATCCTGGGAACCCGAACACGAGCGGCGCTGCCGGCCCGTTCCCGGGGTGGCCCTACGGCGTCCCAATCCTCGTGGGAGCGGCACTGCTCGTGATGGCCGCGCTCGCCACCTCTCACCTGATTGCCAGGAGGCCCGCGATCCCGGGCACGCCGGCGCACAACGACGCCGCCCTCCGCACCGCCGCCGCCACCCGGGTGGCGAAGGGCGCCCAACTGGCGCTCGCCGTGACCCTTGCCGGCGTGTTGTGGTTTGCGTCCGCCTCTGCGGGCAACGCGGGCTTGTGGTGGGCGTGGGCGACGGCGCTCCTCGGCGTTCTCACGCTCGGCGGGGGCAGCGTCGTCGCCGTACGGCCGGCGCGCGCCGACGATCCCAGCCTCGCCGCTCCACCCCCGGCAGTCCCCCTCGCCCACCAGGCCTCACCGTCCGCGCCGCCATCCCCGCTCAGCTACCCGGCCGCCCCCTCAGCGACACCATCCTCCTTCGGCCACAACGCCCCTTCCGCGGCGCCGGAGGGCACGGCGTGAGTGGCGCCGTCGTCGTCGACCTCTCCTCCGGGGTCCCGCCCTACGAACAGATCCGCGGGCAGGTCGCCGGATTGATCGCCACGGGTTCGCTCCACCCCGGGGACCGGCTCCCCACGGTCCGTGACCTCGCGACGGACCTGGGCGTCGCCGTCGGGACCGCCACCCGCGCGTACCGGGAACTGGAGTCCGCCGGACTGGTGGTCTCGCGGCGGCGGGTGGGGACCGTCGTCGCGGAGGGGGTGGCACCCACCCATCCGGAGGTGGCGGAGGCGGCGGCCGCGCTCGTCACCCGTGCGCGTGGCGCCGGGATGGGCGACGACGACGTGCTGGCCCTGGTCCGCGGCGTCCTGCTGCGTTGAGCGCGCGCGCCGTCCGCGCCGACAGGGGCTGAATCATCGGGTCCTCAGAATGACTGACTACAGTCAGTTTCCGGACACGATCCTTCAAAGGCCACTCCATGCAGCGCGGGCGCGGGTGGGACGGCGCGGCGCAGGTGGGGCGGCGCGGGGGCGACCCCGCCACGAGGCGCCGACGGGGCGGCTAGAGGATGACCGGCTCCGGGACGAGGGTGAGGCCGAACGACTCCTCCACACCCGCCACGACCGCATCGCGGAGCGCGCGTACCTCGGCGCCGGTGGCACCGCCCCGATTGGTGATGGCGAGGACGTGCCTGCTCGAGAGCGCGGCATTCGAGCCCGGGAGCGAGAAGCCCCTCTGGAAGCCGGCGTGCTGGATGAGCCATGCGGCCGAGGTCTTGACGATCCCCTCTACGAGGGCCGGCTCCCCGCCAATCTGGTGGATGGCGGTGTGGTCCACCACGGGGTAGCGCGGGGCGTCCACGGGCAGGGAGGCCGCCTCGGAGTCCGTGACGATGGGGTTGGTGAAGAAGGAGCCGGCCGACCACGAATCGTGATCCGCATCTTCGAGGACCATGCCCTTGCCGCGCCGCAGTCCGAGGACGGCCAGGCGGAGCTCGCGGCTCTCCACGCGGGTGCCCATGGGCACATCGAGAACCCCGGCGAGTTCCGCGTAGCGGACGGGGCCCGAGAGGGATGCGAGGCGGAGCTGGAAGTTCACCTCGAGGACCACCCAGCGTCCGGTGGGGCCCCAGATGCGTCCGCCACCCGCATCGGAATCCCGCAGGGAGCGCTTGAGGAGTGAGTCGCGGTAGGAGAGGGAGAGTTCGCCGCGCGCAAGCATGCGGGTACGGCCCTCGAGGCGATCCCAGACCCGCACCCACGAGAGGGTCTCGGCCACCTCCTGGCCGTAGGCCCCCACATTCTGGATAGGAGCGGCACCCACGGTGCCGGGGATGCCAGACAGGGCCTCAAGTCCCATCCATTCCTCCTGCACCGCGTGCGCCACCACGTCATCCCATGGAGCGCCCGCAGGGGCCGTGATGGAGGCGCCGGAGCAGGTGGAGTCGGCGATCGAATCGATCTCGTGGCGCATGTCGCGCACGACAACGCCATCGAAGGGCTCGTCGGAGGGGACGATATTGGAGCCGCCGCCGAGCACGAGCAGGGGCGCTCCGGAGGCGTCGGCCTCCCGGATGGCGTCGATGAACTCCTGCTCCGTGGAGGTTTCCACGTGCGTGCCGATCGCGCCGCCGAGGCGGAAGGTGGAGAGCTCCGCGAACGTGGGCGAATCTCCTGCAGCGCCAGGGTGCGCGAGACCGCGCACGGGGGCGACCGTGGGGCCGTTGGCGGGTTCCGGGACCACGCAGGAAAGGCTCATGCGTCCAGCGTAGCCCTGGGCACGCCGCGCCACCCGCGTGCTGGGCACGCCGGGCCGACCTGCACGCGCCGCTCCGAGCAGGCGCTCAGTGCGGGCGCAGCCCGCTGCGCCACGAGCGCTCCTCGAGGGGCCGGGTGGCGGCGCTCGCGAGGAAGGAGACGAGGAGCGGTATCAGTACGAAACCGAGTGCGCTCCGGTAGCCCACGTGCTCGGCGAGGAGGCCCAGCACCGGCGGGCCAGCCATGAAGGCGGCGTACCCCACCGTGGAGACCACGGAGACGCGTGCGGCGGCCTTGAGCGGATCGTCGGAGGCGGCAGACATACCCACGGGGAAACCGAGGCCGGCGCCGACCCCCCAGAGCACCACGCCCACCATCGCGGGCCCGAGCGGCGCGAACACGAACAGGGCGAGCCCCAGGATCGCGAGCAGCACGAGCACCCGCAGCACCGCCACGCGGCCGAACCGTTCGAGCAGGCGCGGTCCCACGAGGCGGGTGGCCGTCATGAACCCGAGGAAGATCCCAAAGGTGAGGGCGCCGGTAGCGTGGTCCTGGCCGAAACCATCCACCACCGCGAGCGCGAGCCAGTCATTGGCTGCGCCCTCCGTGAGTCCGGCGCCGAGGACCACGAGTCCGATCAGGAGGGTGCGCGGCTCGCGCCACGCGGTGAGCGAGGCGCGGATGCTCTGCCCGCTGCCGGAACCGCGCTGCTCGGGCAGCCGGAAGTAGCGGAGCGCCGAGAGCATCGTGAGGGCCACGAGCGCCGCCACTCCCCCGACCGTGGGGACTATCCCGATCCCGAGGAGCGATGTGGCCCAGCCGATCACTGCGCCGATGATCGCGCCGGCGGAGAATCCCGCGTGGAGGAGCGGCATGATGGCGCGGCCCAGCAGGTGCTCCACGCGCCCGCCGTGCAGGTTCATGCCCACGTCCACCACGGAGGAGCCCATCCAGGCGAGGAACAGCCCGAACGCCACGAGCGGGATGGAGCCCCACTGCGCGCCGAGGGCCGCGAGCGCCATGGCGACGGTGGCGATCACGGCGCCCGTGCCGAGCGTGGGGCGCAGCCCGAATCGCATGATGAACCCGCCCGTGGTGGGGAGCGCGAGGATCGAGCCGAGGGAGGCGATCAGCAGGATACCGCCCATCTGGGCGGGCGAGACGTTCAACAAGTCTCGCACCGAGGGCAGGCGCGACGCCCAGATGGCGAAGATCAGGCCGTTCCCAGAGAAAACGGCGGCGGTGGCGAGGGCGGCGGCCCGCACCACCTCGGGCGAGGGTGGGCTGCCGGGCGAGGGTGGGCTGCCGGGCGGAGGCGCCCCGTCGGGCACGGGTGCCGTGGCGGGTGCCGCTCCCGGTGGAGGTGGTCCGCCCGGCTCAGAGCCGGACGACGGCGGGGCAGCGCGTCGATCCGGCTCGCTCACCTGGCTTCGGGCCCACCCTGTGGTGAAACCACTGCCTGACACTTGGCGAGGACGCCGCGACCCTCGAACGTGACCGCAAGGTCCACCCGGATCGTCCCGTCCTCATTCACGACGCCCACCCTCCCCTGGATCTCCACCGTGGCGACGCCGGGGTTGGGGACCGGGATCGTGCGCGAGAAGCGGGTGCCGAACGAGCGGATGCGTCCGGGATCGCCCGCCCACTCCTCAAGGGCGCCGGCTGCGAGGCCCATGGTGAGCATGCCGTGCGCGATCACGCCCGGGAGGCCCACCTGCTCGGCGAACAGGTCGTTCCAGTGGATGGGGTTGAAGTCACGGGAGGCCCCCGCATACCGGACAAGACGTGCACGGTCGAGTTCCGCCGTCGCCGTGAAGAGGACGTCTCCCACCGTGAGGCCGCTCATGAGTCCGCCCCCCGGACCACCAGCGTGGAGGTGACGGAGGCGACGTGCGCGCCCTCGGCGTCGACGATCTCGGAGCGTGTGGTGACGATGTCCATGCCGGCCCGCTGCGTCACGGACTCGACGTGGACGGTGGTGGACAGCTCGTCCCCCGCCACGATCGGGCGGGTGTGCGCGAAGTGCTCCTCGCCGTGTACCACGCGCGAGAAATCAATGCCGGCCTCCGGATCGGAGATGTAGGCGCCCTCCGCGCGCTGGGCCACCACCACGGCAAACGTGGGGGGTGCGACGACGTCCGGGTAGCCGGCCGCCCGAGCGGCCCCCCGGTCGGTGTGCAGGGGCGAACTCGCCCCGGTGGCCTCGGCGAAGGAGGCGATGTGCTCCGCACCCACGCGGAACACCCCCTCCTCCGGATACGACGAACCCACGAGCGCGGTGTTCACGCCCGTGGGTTCATGGTGCTCAGTCATGCGGCACAGCCTAGTGGCAGGCGCGCATGCGCGGGACTAGCGGGTCTCGCGGTGGTTCGTGTGCTTGTTGCAGCGCGGGCAGTGCTTGAGCAGCTGCAGCCGGTCCGGAGTGTTCCTCCGGTTCTTCTTGGTGATGTAGTTGCGCTCCTTGCACTCCTCGCACGCGAGGGTGATCTTGGGGCGGACGTCTGAGATCTTGCCTGCCATGTCCGAATCCTTCGTAATCGACGAGTGTGTGGTTGGTAGCGGGAGCGGGGCTTGAACCCGCGACCTCACGATTATGAGTCGTGCGCTCTGACCAGCTGAGCTACCCCGCCGCGTACGGCGTCCTCACGGACGCCCGGTCCTCAAGGAGGACCCGAGCCCCGATCGGGAGTTGAACCCGAGACCTCATCCTTACCAAGGATGCGCTCTACCATCTGAGCTATCGGGGCAGCGCCGAATAGTCTAACCGCGCGCGGCTACCCACGGGAAATCTGTCACCGTGTGACAGTTCCCACCGGGTACTTGAGACTTCTCGGCGTTTCCGGCCTCCCCGGAGGGAGGACGGTGGTGGCGGGTGAGGGATTCGAACCCCCGAAGCTTGCGCAACTGGTTTACAGCCAGCTCCCTTTGGCCACTTGGGTAACCCGCCGTGGGGCGCGCGGAGCCGGCACAGGCTGGCTTTCGCGCAATCGCGTATCCGAGGTTAGCAGGTCCGGAGAGACCCCGAGGAACGCGATGGGGCACAATGGGCCGTGGATACGGGCTTTCGCGCCCGGACGTGACCAACACCACCAGCTGTGGACCGTGTGCCGGGCCTGGTGGGAAACGAAGGGAGATCGCTGTGGCCGATTCCAGTTTTGACGTGGTGAGCAAGGTGGACCGCCAGGAGGTGGACAACGCCCTCAACCAGGCGGCGAAGGAGATCGCGCAGCGCTACGACTTCAAGGGGGTGGGCGCCTCCATCGAGTGGTCCGGCGACTCGATCCTGCTGAAGGCGAACTCCGCCGATCGAGTTCGCGCGGTGCTCGACGTGTTCCAGTCCAAGCTCATCCGCCGCGGCATCTCCCTGAAGGCGATCGACACCGGCGACGGCGAGCCCCAACCCTCCGGGAAGGAGTACCGCCTGAGCGCCACGCTCCGGGAGGGACTCAGCCAGGAGATCGCCAAGAAGCTGACGAAGCTCATCCGCGATGAGGGGGCGCGCTCCGTGAAGGCCCAGATCCAGGGAGACGAACTCCGCGTCTCCTCGAAGTCCCGTGACGACCTCCAGGGCGCGATCGCGCTCCTCAAGGACGCGGACGTGGATGCGGCGCTCCAGTTTGTGAACTATCGGTAGGAGGAGCCAGGGCGCGGACGGCCTCGCGCCGCGCGGACCGACGGAACTAGCGTTGCACCATGGCAATTAGCGTGGGCATCGTGGGGTACGGCAACCTCGGCAGGAGTGCAGGGCGGCTGGTGGCCGCTGCGCCGGACATGGAGTTGGTGGGTATTTTTTCCCGCCGCTCCGGCCTCGACACCGCCGCGCCGCAGTTCCGCGTCACGGAGATCGCCGAGCACGTGGGTGCAGTGGATGTGCTCCTGCTCTGCATGGGTTCCGCCACGGACATCCCCGAGCAGGCTCCCGAGCTGGCACGCCTCTTCTGCACGGTGGACACCTATGACAACCACCGTGACATCCCGCGCCATCGCGCCGCCATGGACGAGGCGGCGCGGGCCGGCGGGACCGTCTCGATCGTTTCCACGGGCTGGGACCCCGGCCTGTTCTCGCTGAACCGCACGCTCTCCTCCGGGATCCTCCCGGGCGCGCCCCAACACACGTTCTGGGGCCCCGGCCTCTCCCAGGGCCATTCCGACGCACTCCGCCGCATCGAGGGCGTGGAGTCCGCCGTGCAGTACACGATCCCGCACCCGGAGGCGGTCGGCGCGGCGCAGCGGGGCGAGGCGGGTGGGCTGAGCGGCACGCAGGCGCACCTCCGGCAGTGCTGGGTGGTGGCCGACCAGGCGGACCACGAGAGGATCGAACGGGAGATCCGCGCGATGCCCGACTATTTCGTGGGATACCAGGTGGAGGTCCACTTCATCGGGGCCGAGACGTTCGGCCGCGACCACAGCGGCATGCCCCACGGCGGCCGCGTGATCACCGCCGGGACGCTCGGCGGACCGGCCGGCGAGTCCCAGCACACCGTGGAGTTCTCGCTCCAGCTCGGCCGGAACCCGGACTTCACCGCCGCCGTCCAGGTGGCCTATGCCAGGGCCGCAGCGCGGCTCGCCGCAGGCGGAGCGAGCGGCGCATTCACCGTGCTCGAGGTGGCGCCGTACCTGCTCTCCCCCACGCCGCTCGACGAGCTCATCGCCCGCGACGTCTGAGCCCGCCAGCGAGCCTCCGCCATGACCTCGGCGGCCGGCCCAACCACCCCCACTCGACCTGAAGAGGGATCAGCGGCGGGTGCGGTCCGGGACCACCTGGACCACAACGTCGTCGAGGTTGCCCGCCACCCCGGTGAGTGCTGCGGTGACGCGATCCGCGACGTGGTCAGCCTCCGTGAGGGTCAGTGACTCCCCGACGACGATGCGTGCGTCCGCGACGAGGCGGTGGCCGACCCAGCGTGCCCGCACCCACTCGACGGCGAGCACGCCCGGGGCAGTGGAGGCGGCGGCCGAGAGCTGGTCGGTGAGGGTGGGCTCAACCCCGTCCATCAGGCGGAGAACCATGATGCGCAGCGAGTTCACGAGGACTCCGGAGATGACGGCGGCGATGAGGAGGCCGGCGATCGCGTCTGCGCGGGGGAAGCCCAGCCAGACGCCGACCACTCCGGCGACGACGGCGAGCGAGGTGAGACCATCGGCGCGGGCGTGCTGGCCCTCCGCGATCAGTGCGGCGGATCCGATGCGGCGCCCGGTGTGGATGCGGTACTCGGCCACGATCTCGTTGCCGAGGAAGCCCACGATCCCGGCCGCGAACACCCAGCCGAGGTGGGTGGGCTCCCGAGGATCGGAGAGCGCGCGGACGGATTCGACCACGATCACCACGATCGTGAGCGCGATGATCACGGTGATGAAGAGTCCGACCAGGTCCTCGGCGCGGCGGTAGCCGTGGGGGTAGCGCTTCGTGGGCGCGCGGCGTCCGAGGCGGAACGCGATGATCAGCGGGATCGTGGTGGCGAGGTGGCCGAGGTTGTGGATCGTGTCCGCGAGGAGGGCGAGGCTGCCGGAGATCCCCACGATGATGAGCTGTGCGATGGCCGTGGCGGCCATGCCGGCGAGTGAGATCCAGGCCGTCCGGATTCCGGCGGAGGTGGACTCATCTGCCGAGAGGACCTCCGGTGGGAGGTCGTGGCCGTGCGGAGTCAGGGCATGTTTGAGAGTGGCCCAGAATCCCCGGGGGCGGGCGTGTTCGTGTTCATGGGCGCCGTCGA
>JAAZBW010000190.1 GCA_012513625.1 Actinomycetales bacterium
CAAGCTCACCACATACCGGGTGATGGCGGAGGACGCCGTGGACTTCGCGCTCGGCGCACGGGCCGGAGTGCTCTCCTCTGTCACGGCCACCACGCCGCTGCACGGTGCGGACGGGCTGGAGGCGATGCGTCGCGTGGCGCCCGGGCTGGGTGCCGCCCGCGGCTGGAGCACCGAGCGGGTCAGCCACCTGCTCGCCCGATACGGCAGCGCCATCACCGAGGTTGCCGAGCTCATCGACGCCGACCCCTCCCTCGGGGAGCCCCTCGCCGCGGCGCCGCAGTACCTTCGCGCCGAGGTGGCGTACGCCGTCACCCACGAGGGCGCGCTCCAGGTGGCAGACGTGCTGGCCCGCCGGGTACGGCTCGCCATCGAGTCCCGGGACCGCGGGCTTGCCGCCCTCTCGGAGGTTCTCGAGATCATCGCGCCCCTGCTCGGCTGGGACGAGGAGGACGTGGCGCGCGAGGAGGCCTCCTGGCGGGAGACGTGCGCGGCACACGAGGAGGCGCTCGCCGCCGCCACGGACGCCGGGGCCGCCCGCGCCCGTTCCGTGGCGAAGGACCGCGAGATCGGCGACGGCGTGCGGAGACTCGTGTGACCACCTCACCCCGGTTCGTGCTCGCCATCGACCAGGGCACCACCTCCAGCCGCGCGATGCTGTTCGACCACTCGGGGACGCCCGTGGCGCGCGCCCAGCAGGAGCACGCCCAGTCCTTCCCGCGCGCCGGCTGGGTGGAACACGATCCGAACGAGATCTGGGAGCGCACCCGGGCCGTGGTGTCGGAGGCGTGCGCTGCGGCCGGCGCCGGGCCCGCGGACATCGCGGCCGTGGGGATCACGAACCAACGTGAGACCACGCTCGTGTGGGACCGGAAGACGGGCGAGCCCGTGTACCCGGCGATCGTGTGGCAGGACACCCGCACGGACAAGATCGTGCGGAAGCTGGCCGCCACGGGCGGCGGGGACCGGTTCCGGGCCACCACCGGGCTGCCGCTGTCCACCTACTTCTCCGGGCCGAAGCTTGCGTGGATCCTGAAGAAGGTGAAGGGGGCGCGGAAGCGGGCGGAGGCCGGCGAGCTCGCGTTCGGCACGATCGACACCTGGCTGCTCTGGCAGCTCACGGGTGGCGCCGTGCACGCGACGGACGTGACAAACGCCTCGCGGACCATGCTCATGGACCTGGATTCGCTCGCGTGGGACGAGTCGATCTGCGCAGAGCTCGATATTCCGGTGTCCCTGCTGCCGGAGATCCGCTCCTCCTCCGAGGTGTACGCCGAGGTGGTCGAGATCGAGGGCCTCGAATGCATCGCCGGGGTCCCGATCGCGGGCATCCTGGGGGACCAGCAGGCCGCCACGTTCGGGCAGGCGTGCTTCGAACCGGGTACCGCCAAGAACACGTACGGCACCGGCAACTTCATGCTGCTGAACACCGGCACCGAGCCTGTGGCCTCCGAGCACGGCCTTCTCACCACCGTCTGCTACCGGCTCGGGGATGCGCCACCCGTCTACGCCCTCGAGGGCTCCATCGCGGTGACGGGCTCACTTGTGCAGTGGCTACGGGACAACCTCCGGGTGATCGAGTCGGCACACGAGATCGAGGAGGTGGCCGGCGAGGTCTCGGACAACGGCGGCGTCTACATCGTGCCGGCCTTCTCCGGGCTGTTCGCGCCGCACTGGCGGAGCGACGCCCGCGGCGTGTTCGTGGGGCTCACCCGCTTCGTGACCCGTGGCCACCTCGCTCGCGCGGTCCTCGAGGCCACCGCGTTCCAGACCCGGGAGGTCCTCGAGGCGATGGACGCGGATTCGGGGGTCCCGCTCACGGAGTTGCGCGTGGACGGCGGCATGGTGACGAACGAACTCCTCATGCAGTTCCAGGCGGACATCCTCGGCGTGGACGTCGTGCGCCCCCGCGTTGCGGAGACCACCGCCCTGGGCGCGGCGTACGCCGCCGGGATCGCCGTCG
>JAAZBW010000191.1 GCA_012513625.1 Actinomycetales bacterium
CAACGCGAATGACCTGAACGTGCGCACGATCTACCGGCAGTACTCGGTGGACCGGGGGCCGATCGTGGTGGCGGGCGAGAACGTCGCGTGGTCCGAGGCCACGGGCCACGAGGTCTTCCAATACCAGCGCGTCTACGCGCCGGGTGACCGGTACGCCCACCTGACCGGCTACTTCTCCATGGCGCAGAACGCAACAACCGGTATCGAGCGGGCCTCGAACGCGGTGCTGGGCGGCACCGCCGATTCGCTCCTGCTCTCCCGGATCCAAGACCTTTTCACCGGACGGCAGCCGCAGGGCGGCTCGGTGGAACTCACGATCGACCCGGCCGTGCAGGAGGCCATGGCCGTGGCGCTCGGGAACCAGGCCGGAGCCGCCGTGGCGATCGAACCCAGCACGGGCGCGATCCTCGGGATGTACTCCTCGCCCTCGTTCGACCCCAACCTGCTGGCGGTCCACGAGCGGGCTGTGGCGGACGAGAACTACGCCGAGCTGCTCGGAAACCCCGGGCGGCCTCTCGAGAACCGCGCCACCGGCACCATCCAGTACGCGCCCGGCTCCACCTTCAAGACCATCGTCACGGCCGCGTGGCTCGAGGCGGACCCTTCCCGCACCGCCACCTCCGAGGTACCCACCCTGGCGCAGCTCACCCTGCCCGGCAGCACCCATGTCATCCGCAACCCCGGCGGGCAGGCGTGCGGACTCGGGGACACGGGAGAACTGCGGTATGCGTTCGCGAACTCGTGCAACACCACGTTCGCCGAGTTCGCAATGGAACTCGGCTGGGACAGCATCAAACAGATGACCGATGCGCTCGGATTCTCCTCCGATCTCACGATTCCGTTGACCGTCCCGAACTCCGCCTACCCGGAGGTGGCGGACCAAGCCGAACTGGCGATCTCCGGGATCGGGCAGATGAATGTGCGCGTCTCCGTGCTGCAGAACGCGATGGTGGCGGCCGCCGTCGCGAACGACGGCGAGCTCATGACTCCCTACCTCGTTGCAACCGAGCGGGACGCTGACCTCACGGTGATCAGCCACGCGCATCCAAGCACGCTTTCCGAGCCGTTCTCTGAGGCCACGGCCGCCACGCTCACAGAGATGATGATCGCGGTGGTGAACGAGGGCACGGGCCGGCCGGCTCAGTTGTCGGGCGTCCAGATCGCCGCCAAGACGGGCACGGCAGAGACCGGCACGGAGGCGGCCCAGCACGCGTGGATGATCGCGTTCGCCCCCGCGGAGAACCCGCAGATCGCAGTGGCGCTCGTGCTCGAGAACGGCGGAGATCTGGGGACGGACGCCTACGGCGGCTCCGCGGCGGGCCCCCTGGTCCGGGACATCATCAGGGCGGCGCTCCGATGAGAATCCCCGCGCCCTCCCACCTGCGCTCCGCGCACCCGAACGCCGCCGCGAACGGCACCCCCGCCGTCGCCCCGCACACTCCCCACCCGCGCCCCAGGCCGGGTAAGAGAAATCACGCACGGACCATCCCATGCCGCAGGGAATCTGCGGGAGTCTGGGAATCCGGCGGTAGCCTGAAAAAGTGCGCTGATCAGGGCGGCTCCGACCGTTCCGACCGCCGCAGCGAGGAGGACCAGTGGTAGACAACGTTCCGCGCATGCTCGCCGGCCGCTATGAGGTGGGCGAACTGATTGGGCGCGGCGGCATGGCCGAGGTCCACATCGGCTATGACTCGCGCCTCTCCCGCACGGTGGCCATCAAGTTGCTGCGCACGGACCTCGCGGAGGACCCCACCTTCCACGCGCGTTTCCGACGTGAGGCGCAGTCGGCGGCGGCGCTGAACCACCCCACGATCGTGAGCGTGTATGACACGGGTGAGGAGGCGGTCACCGACTCGATGGGACGGGCCCGCACGCTGCCCTTCATCGTGATGGAGTACGTGGAGGGCCACACGGTGCGTGAGCTCCTCAAGGACGGCTCCGCGGTGCCGATCGATGAGGCCGTGGAGATCACGGTGGGCGTGCTCGGCGCCCTCGAGTACGCGCACAATGAGGGAATCGTCCACCGGGACATCAAGCCGGGCAACATCATGCTGACCCCCACGGGCCAGGTGAAGGTCATGGACTTCGGCATCGCCCGCGCGCTGGGGGACAACGCCGCCACCATGACGCAGGCGAACTCCGTGGTGGGCACCGCCCAGTACCTCTCCCCCGAGCAGGCGCGCGGCGAGACCGTGGACGGCCGCTCGGACGTGTACTCCACTGCCTGCGTGCTCTACGAGTTGCTGACCGGGCGTCCGCCGTTCCAGGGGGACTCGCCCGTCTCGGTCGCCTACCAGCACGTGCGCGAGCTGCCGCCCGTGCCGAGCGCCATTGCCGGGGACATTCCGGAGGCCATTGACCGCGTGGTCATGAAGGGGCTCGCCAAGAAGCGCGACGAGCGCTATCAGGACGCGGGCGAGTTCCGTAAGGACCTCCTCGCCGTGCTGCACGGCGGCACCGTCTCCGCGCCCGCCACCACGCAGTGGCTCCCCGTGGGTGGTGTGCCCACAGCGGTGGGTGCGGCGCCGGCCACCTCGGTCCTCCCTGTGGGTGCGCGCACTCCGGACTCGCCGATGGTCACCACGGGCACCATGGTGGCGGCCCGGCCCATCGACGACGACACGGCTCGCCAGTCCCGCTGGTGGATCTGGCTGCTGGTGTTGGTGGGGCTCGCCGCCCTCGCCGCTGGGGTGTGGGCCCTCATGAACCCGGCGGGGGGAGACGAGAAGGTGCCGGTGCCGAGCGTGCTCGGGCTGGACCAGGCCGCGGCCGCCCAGATAATCGAGGAGGCGAACCTCGTGTTCGTGGACGGAGGCACGGAGGCCTCCGACGATGTGGAGGCCGGCGGTGCCACCCGCTCCGATCCCGAGGAGGGGCAGGAGGTGGACCCGGAGAGCGAGGTGACCGTCTTCTTCTCCGGCGGACCCGAGATGGTGGCGATCCCGGACGTGGTCGGCATGACCGCCCCGCAGGCGAAGACCGCGCTGGAGCGGGACGGTTTCGAGTTCGGGATCCCCGAGACGGCGGACCTCCCCGGTGTGGAGGAGGGCCGCGTGGGTGAGACGAACCCGGAGGTGGGCTCCGAGCAGGCTCGTGGCACCTCCGTGATCGTGATCCTCGGATCGGGTGAGGTGGAGCTGATCGACCTTGCCGGCTGGACCCAGGTGGACGCCGAGAACCTGCTGCGGGACGAGCTACAGCTCCAGTTCCGGGTGGAGACCGAGGAGTCGGCGGAGGTCGCCTCGGGCAGTGTCATCCGCACAGATCCTGCTCCCGGGAAGGTCGCGATCAGCCAGAACGTGACCATCTACGTCTCCTCCGGCGCGCCCAACCAGGCGCCGCAGATCACGGGCGTGGGCGCGGCGAGCGTGCAGGCCGGGCAGGCGTGGGATCCGATGGCAGGCGTCATGGCCACCGATCCCGAGGATGGCGACATCACCCGGCTGATCACGATCGAGGGGCTCACGGCCCTTGACCTGAGTGCGCCGGGCACCTACACCCTCATCTACCAGGTGACGGACTCTGGTGGACTCTCCGCCCAGGAGACCCGCCGCGTGACGGTGACGGCTCCGCCGCCGCCTCCGCCGCCGGTCACCACCGCCCCGCCGGTGGATCCCACGCAGCCGCCAGAGGGCGAGGGCTAGGAACCCGGGAGGGGATTTCGGGCACTTCCCAATCAGGGCGTGCACCCTCAACCGCGAAGAGCCGGATTGGCTCAGCCGAGGAGCGAGGGGAGGCCCTCAGCCCGATCTGGGCTCAGCCGAGGAGCGAGGGGAGGCCCTCCGCGCGGGAGGGGGCGTCGTCGTCGCCGGTGAGGGCGAGCCAGTTGCCAAGGAGACGATGACCGCCCTCGGTGAGCACGGACTCGGGATGGAACTGGACCGCGTGGAGCGGGAGCGAGCGATGCCGGATTCCCATGATGAGGGCCGCGTTTCCCTCAACCCAGGCGTTGGCCACGAGCTCATCCGGGAGCGTGCGCGGATCGATCGCGAGCGAGTGGTACCGCGTGGCCGTGAAGGGCGAGGGCAGGCCGGCGAAGACGCCGCTGCCATCGTGGACGATGCGGGAGGTCTTGCCGTGCATGAGCTCGGGTGCGTGGCCCACCACGCCGCCGAAAGCCTCGCCGAGCGCCTGATGTCCGAGGCAGATCCCGAGCATCGGGACCCCGGCTGCGGCACACGCCTCGATCATCTCGAGTGAGGATCCGGCGCCCTTCGGGGTGCCGGGGCCGGGCGAGATCAGCACCCCATCCACCCCGGTGAGGGCGGCGGGGAGGTGGCCCACGTCGTCGTTCCGGACGATCCGGAGGCGGGCGCCCAACTGCTCGAGGTAGCTGGCGATCGTGTGGACGAACGAGTCGTAATTGTCAATGACGAGGATGTCACCCAACCGAGACGTCGCTTTCGTAGAACGGCATGTAGGGCGCGATCACGGGGAACACCCACTCGAACAGCACGAGCGCCACCGCGGCGAACAGGGCGAGCACGAGGATCACGCGCAGCCAGGCGGGGCCGGGGAGGAAGCGCCAGATAGCGGAGTACATGTCAGCCCTCCAGGAGTTCGCTGGGGATACCGGCGCTCACGGGCGCCCAGAAGTCGAGTTCGGAATGGACCACGAGCCGCTCGGCGATCGACCAGAGCGGGTGGCAGGTGGTGAGCGTCATGGACGCCACCTCTGCCGGGGCCCCCGGGTTTGCCGGATTCGGCGCGATCACCTCGGTGGCGGTCGGGAGCACCACATGGGGATCGGCGCTCACGCGGTACACAAACCAGAACTCATCGGTCTGGACCACGATCGGATCGCCGGGTTCGAGCTGGTCGATGTGGTGGAAGATCGCGCCGTGCGACTGCCGGTGGCCCGCAATCGCGAAGTTCCCCACCCCACCCACCATGGCGGTGTCCGGGTAGTGGCCGGCCAGCCCCTTGTGGAGCACCCCGCTCAGCCCCACGCCCTGCGCAATCGGCACCTGGTACTCGTTGCCGAAGCGCGGAATGTGCAGGATCGCGAACGCATCCTCGGGCACGTCCTGGAACACGGGGGGCGGATCGGTGCGCTTGTCCGCATCGAGGAGCGGCGTCCCCGGCGCCTCCTGTAGGCCCATCTCCGCAATCACACCGCCGGTGAACTGCCGCGCCTGCAGATCGGTCCACCACAGCTGCCACACCACGAACAGGCCGAGGAACACGCCCACCGTAATGAGCAGTTCGCCCACCACTCCGAGGAGCACTCCCAGCGGGTCCCGACGACGATGCCTCAGCCGCGTCCGACGCGTGGGCTGGTCCGTGGCCGGCCCCGAGTCGATGGCGGTGGTGGCGGAGGTGGCGGGGGTGGCGGCGGCGCGGGTGGCCGACCCCGCCGGGCCATCGTAGGCAAACGCGGGCGGAGTCCCGTCCGGCTCGCCACTCTGGGCCCCCCCGCGGAGGTCCCGGCGTCTGGTCATGAGAGCTCCTGGGCGTAGAGGAAGGATGACGCGGGGGCGGCGGGGAGGTTCAGCTCGGCCACAGTGTTGACCTGCCAGCCGAGACCCACCCGGTCCACATACTGCAGGTACACCTGCACGGGTGGCGAATCCGTGAGCGACTGGCGCAGCCTCTCAGGGTTTCCGATCGCTTCGATCACGTAGGGCGGCGAGTACTGGCGGCCGTGGAGCAGGAGCACGTTTCCGATGCAGCGGACGGCACTGGTGCTGGTGAGCCGCTGCCCCTGCACGGCGATCGCTTCCGCTCCGCCGGCCCTGAGGGCGTTGATCACGCCCTCGAGGTCCTGCTGGTGGACCACCAGATCGTTCACGTCAAAGTTGGAGTCGGGTGGCAGCACGCTCGAGGAGTCCCACATTTGCACGCGGAGTCCGGTTCCACGGAGCGCGGTACCCGATCCGGAATTCAGGAGCTCCGGGTCCAGTTCAGGGAGGACCGCGGTGGAGCGGGCAACCAGATCGTCCCGCTCGATCTTCAGCTCCTCCATCTCCTCCTCGAGGGCCGCCACCCGAGCGTTCTCCTCGCGGATAAGACCGGCGAGGTCGGTGGGGGGTGAATCGTCCGCGTTGCGGAAGAGTTGGGCGGTGGAGGCGAAGAGGATTCCGGCGATCAGGGCAACGAGGAAGAGCCCGATGGTAGAGCCACGCGGCGCCCACCAGCTTGCCGGCGTTGACTCCACGCGGTCCCCTCTCCTGCTCGGCCCTGCTGGTTGCCTGCGGCCTGGCAAAGTCCCAGTGAGTGGTTCCTCAGCCTGCGGTGAATTGCCCTGCTCGTAGCAACACTAAGCTTAGGTCAGTTCACGGTTCCAGAGATGGGGCCGCGGAGGTTCCGGCGGCGGGTGCCGCCACATCAGGAGGACTGGAGAAACCCGATGCCCGAGTCACGCAAGCGCAAGAAGCCGGAGACCACCCACCGCGTAGGCTTCGTGCCTGGGGCCACCAAGGAGCCGAAGCCGAATCCCACCTGGTGGGTTCCCGTGATGTCCGGGCTCCTCCTCGTGGGCCTGCTGTGGGTGGTAATCACCTACCTCACCAAGTTCACGTACCCTCTGCCGTTCCTGGCGCCACTCTTTGGCGGTAACGGCAATCTGATCTTCGGATTCGCGCTCTTGATCGTCGGCTTCATGATGACCCTGCGCTGGCGGTAGC
>JAAZBW010000013.1 GCA_012513625.1 Actinomycetales bacterium
CAGCATGATGACCACGAGCAGCGCCAGCTCCCACCAGAACTCGAGCTCGTGGGACAGCAGCCCAAGCTTGGCGCCCCAGGAGGCCACGAACGCCACGGTGATGGCCATCCCGATGAGGAGCATCATTCCCGGGGTTCGCGCCCGGACCTCGTCGACTGCGCCCGTGAGGAAGGGACGTCCGCCCCACACGTAGATGACCGTGCCGAGGACCGGGGCAACCCAGGTCCACCACCTGGCCTCGGGCAGGTCATAGCCGAGGATGTCCGCGAACATCGGGCTGAGGGCAACCGTCGGCACAGCGAAAACCAGCATGATCCAGAACAGCTGCCGGTATTCGGCCACATGGTCCTCGTGATCGTGGCCGGCGTGACCACCGTGACCGGCGTGACCATCCGCGTGGCCGGCTGGCCCGCCGTGGCCCGCGTGATCTGCGTGATCCGGGTGACCGGCGTGATCTGCGTCATCCGCGTGGCCGGCCGGCCCGCCGTGGTCCTTGTGGCCCTCTTCGGACAGGTGTGGCATGCATTCCACTGTACGGTCACCGCGGACGGTCCGCACGGCGGCGTGGGTGGCCCGAACCTGCCGGGGTGGGTCAGGCCGGCCGCGCCCCCGGAGCCAACTGCCCAGCCCGCGGTGGGCGAAACCAGGGGAACTGCCTCAGCGGTTCATCTCCTCGCGGGCGATTGCGGCTGTCTCTTCGTGGGTCTCGCCGGCCACGCGGGCGCCGTCCACCCACACCTGGGGGATCCCGGTGACGCCCGCCTCGGCCGCCTCCCTCGTTCCGGTTTCCACCCACATGTAGTAGCGGAGCTCGCCGAGTGCGGCAGTGGCGTCCTCGCCGAGCGTGGCGCCGGCATCGCGGGCGATCTGGAGGAGCTGTGCGTCGGTCACCACCTCGGTGGTGGTCTCCGGCTTGTTCTCGAGGAGGGCGTCCAACACGGCGGGGTAGGACTCCGGGTCCGTATCTCCCACGTAGGCGAGTAGGTTGGCCGCGCGGGCCGAGTAGATGTGGGTGGTGCGCGGGCTCAGGTAGTCCACGATCGTGTACTCCACCGCCACCTGGTCCCCGCCGGCCCAGAGCACCAGGTCCGGGTCCATGACCCCGTGCAGGGTTGCACAGTGGGGGCAGAAGAAGTCCATGAAGATCTGCAGGCGCTTCTCGGCGTCCGGGTTGCCCACCACCACCGTGGTTCCCGTGACAGTCACGTTCCCCGTGGTGCCCTCGGCAGGATTCCTCTGGTCTGCGCCCACCACCCACTGCGTGGGCTGCTCGCTGCCGGTGGTGCTGGGCTCCGCGGTTGCCTCCGCAGTGGTGCCACCGGTTCCCGGGACGGGCGTGGAAGGTTCGGAGCCGGCGCCGCCACATGCGGCGAGCACGGCCGCGAGGGCCGCCACCGCGGTCAGGGTCCGGACTCGGGCAAGGATGCGTCGATCAGCCATACCTCGAGGATGACATCTGGCGGCTGTGAAATCTCGGGACGTTGGGCCGCGGGCCCCACATACTCAGACAAGAGGAGGCCCGGTCCCCTTGCGGGGCCGGGCCTCCTCACGTGCCGGGAACTCTCACCCGATCGGGGCGAGGGTCACACCTCGTCGCTCTCCGAGCCGATCATCCACGCCTGCTGCTCGAAGTCGTTGATGATGGCGTTCAGGAGGTCGGCGGAGGCCGGGTCCTCGGAGTCCACATCGTCGAAGACCTCGCGTACCGCGCCCACGGTCCTCGCGAGGCACTCCACCGTTGCATCTGCGGTGTCCGGCGCCGAGACGAGGCCCTGGGGGTACGGGGCGAGATCGGTGGTGGTGGAGACGGTCTCCGCGGTGCCATCCGGCACCACCTGGATGGCGCGCATGCGCTCTGCGATCACATCCGCGTGCCCACGGGCCAGGTCCACCACCTCATCGAGTTGGCGGTGCATGCTGCGGAACCCGGGGCCGGTCACATTCCAGTGGGCCTGCTTGCCCTGCAACTGCAGGTCCACGAGGTTGACGAGCACGCGCTGCAGGTTGGCGCGGAGCTTCTCGGAGGCAACGAAACGTTCAGTCATGAGCTTCCTTCCTTTTGTCTGGGCTACCCGTACGGCAGCCAGATCCCAGTAATCATGAACAACTCAAGAGTATCGTGCCGGACTGGGGTCCGCCACTGGAGCCACAGCGGCGAGGCCGCCTGCTCGGAAGCGGGCACCACCAGGCACACTCGCCCTCCGGCGCGGCCACCGTCCGGTACAGCGAACCTCAGGCGCAGTCGGCGCAGACGCCCCAGAACACGATCTCCGCCGTGGAAACCCGGAATCCCTCAGGGATCGCGCCCGGCGCATAGGGCTCATCGCCCGTAGTGCTGTCCACATCGAACACGGTGCCACAGCCGGAACAGACGGCGTGGTGGTGGTTGTCGCCAATGCGGCGCTCGTACCTCGCCGCGGATCGCGCAGGCACGAACCGGCGAACCAGACCCGCGGAGTGCAGGTCCGCCAGGATGTTGTGGACCGCCTGGAGGCTCGGAGCCTCGAGGCCGATCCGCTGCCGAATGGTCTCCGCATCGACGTGCGGTTCGCGGGCGAGCACCTCGAGTACCGAGAGCCGTCCGGGGGTGGCGCGCAGCCCACTCTGGCGCAGCAGGTCGGCATCCTGGGTGGGCAGTGCGGTGGTCACACCCCCACGATAGGAAGTAATCGTGAACCATTCAAGCGATCGGGTTACGCGCTCCGCCAAATTGCGTGGTTTTCCCGCACAAATTCCTTATTACCGCTCCTCCGGCTCGTCTGCCCCCTCCCAACGCACCTCGCCCGCTGGCACGTCCGGACGCCAGCCACGCCACACGGCATGCCGCACGCGGCCACCCGAGGTGACCTCGGCGTACTCGATCTCCCCCACGAGCGTGGGCCGCACCCACTGCGCATCCCGCTGGTCCACCTCCGGCACATCATCCACCGGCGGGGTCTTCCTGGCGAGCCTCGCGAGCTTCCCCGAGATCTCCGCAAGGTCTTCCTCACCGAACCCGCTGCCCACGCGACCCACGTATCGCAACTCCCGCCCGCCGTCGGGAACGGCAAGCAGCAGGGACGAGAACTCCCGCGCCTCGGATGAGCGCCAGCCGATCACCACCACATCCTGCGTGGGGCGGTGCTTGATCTTCAGCCAGGCCCGCGAGCGCCGGCCCGCCTGATACGTGGAGTCCGTGCGCTTCGCGATCACACCCTCGAGGTTCCGTTGCCGGCTTTCCGCGAGCGCGGGCGCCAGGTCCGTGCCAAGGTCCTGCGGGACCCGCACCCGCCTTCCGTCCACCACGGCGTGACGCAGCAGCGCCCGACGGTCCGCATAGCGCGTGCGCTGCAGCCGCCGCTCCTCGCCCTCCACCGTGAGCGCGAGCAGGTCGAAGAGCAACAGATCTACTGGCTCCTCCTCAGCGAGTGCCGCGGCATCGCGCGGATCTGCCTGCATACGCGGCTGCAGGCGGCCGAAGTCCGGGCGCTCCCCCACCATCGCCACCACCTCCCCGTCCAGGACGGCGGCATCCGCCTGTAGCAGTTCCGCGAGTTCCTGCAGCTCGGGATACAGGCCCGTCATGTCCCGCCCCGACCGGCTCACGAGCGTCACACGTCCGTCCGAGACCGCCACGATCGCGCGCACCCCGTCCCATTTCCCCTCGAACGTCCATTCGGTGCCCTCGAGTTCGGGGGCGTCGAGGGCGTCCGCGCTCCCCGCGTTCGTGGCCAGCATGGGCTCCGGGAGCTCGGCCAGGTCCACGTGGGCGCGAACCGCGGGCTCGCGCCGGGAGAGGCGGGCGCCACCGCGCTTCGGGCGGGACGACGGCGGAGCGTCCGTCCCGTCCTCGTCTGACGGCGGGCGGGGGGCAGTGTCGGACGCCTTCGCCGGACGCGAGGTGCCGCGTGCACGGGGGGCGCCGGCGTCGTCGGACGCCTTCGCCGTGGGTGAGGTGCGGCGCGCACGGGGGGTGCCACCGTCGTCGTCGGACGCCTTCGCCGTGGGTGAGGTGCGGCGCGCACGGGGGGCGCCACCGTCGTCGGGCTGGTCCTTCATGAACCTGAGCAGCCAGTTCTCCCCCTCCCCCATTCCGGAGGTGCGGATGAGGGCGTAGCGGCGCGGGACGCCGCCGAGTCCGCCGTCGGGGCGGCCGGTGAGGGTGGCGATCACCTCGTCCTCGCGCCACTTCTCGGCCTCGTACGTGCCCGCGTCCCAGATTCGAACCTCACCGGCACCGTATTCTCCCTTTGGGATGGTGCCCTCGAACGAGCCGTATTCCAGGGGATGGTCCTCCACATGCACGGCGAGCCGGTTGGCCTCCGGATCGAGCGGCGGACCCTTGGGAACGGCCCAGGAGACGAGCACGCCCTCGCGTTCGAGGCGGAAGTCCCAGTGGAGGCGGCTCGCCTGGTGCTTCTGGATCACGAACGAACGGCCGTCTGAGGGACGCGCCGGGTCCGCGGGAACGGGCTCGGGGGTGCGGTTCGCGTCCCGCATGGAGCGGTACTCGGCGAGCCGGTCCGGGCCGCCCCAGCCCTGGGCGGCGATGGGATCGATTCCCTCGCCCACCCGTTCGAGGACCTCCTCGTAGCCCAGCTGGCCGAGCGTGGGGTCATCGAGCTCCTCCCACGTGCGCGGGGCAGCCACGGTGGGGTGCTCACGCCCCCGCAGCGAGTAGGGGGTGACCGTGGTCTTGGCGCCGGAGTTCTGGCTCCAGTCAACGAGTACCCTTCCCTCCCGCAGCGCCTTCGCCTGGAGGGAGACCACCAGGTCCGGCATCTCCGCCTCCAGGGTGCGGGCGATCTCGCGGGCCACGCCGGAGACCTCGTCCGCGGTGGCGGTGCCGGGAAGGGTGGCATAGAGGTGGATGCCCTTGGAGCCGGAGGTGACGGGCACGGAGTCCAGGCCCATGCCGTCGAGGATGTCGCGGCAGACGTGGGCCACCTCCACGCACTCGGGGAGGCCCACACCGGGGCCGGGGTCCAGGTCGATCACCATGCGGTCCGGGTTGCGGCGCGTACCGTCGGCGTCCACGCGCCACTGCGGCGTGTGGATCTCGAGGGCGGCCACCTGCGCGAACCACGCGAGCACAGCCGGTTCGTTCGCGAGCGGGTAGGTGTTGACGTGGTCCGAGTGCTGGATGTCCACCCGCGGAACCCATTCGGGTGCGGAGTCCTCGAGGTCCTTCCGGAAGAACACCCGGTCCGAACCCACCCCGTCCACCCACCGCTTGCGGGTCACCGGCCGCCAGGCTGCCTGCGGGATGAGGACGTGCGCCACGCGGGCGTAGTAGGCCATCACATCCGCCTTGGTGGTGGACGTTGCCGGGTACAACACCTTGTCCAGGTTCGTGACCCTCAGGCGCCGCCCGTCTGCGGTCACCCACTGTTCGCGCGCCGCCATCCGCGTGCCTCCTGCCGGGGAGTATTCGGGACCCCAGCCTGCCGCCGGAGGGTGACGCCCGCCACCGCTACCGGGTCCCCCATCGACGACGACGGGGCTCGCCTTCCAGCGGGGCGTCGGGTTGGGCGGGGTGCACGGACCGCCCGCCAATTGGAGCCACCCCTGTCACTCCTGCCCCAATCCTCACCGCGCGACCCGCGCCGCATGCTGGTTCACTTGAGGAATGAGGGCGATCTGGAAGGGCGCGGTCACGTTCGGACTCGTGAACGTGCCGGTCAGGCTGTACTCGGCCACCGAGGACAATGACATCTCACTCCACCAGGTCCATGAGGCCGACGGCGGACGGATTCGTTACCAACGCACCTGCGAGAAATGCCAGAAGAAGGTGGAGTGGGCAGACATCGCGAAGGCCTACGAGGACGGTGAGACCACAGTGATCCTCACCGACGAGGACCTCGCCACGCTCCCG
>JAAZBW010000192.1 GCA_012513625.1 Actinomycetales bacterium
ACCACCGCCATGGTGAGGGTCCTCGCCTCAAGGCGGGTTCCGCCGTCGGGGGTGCGGACGATCCGCGGCGGCTGGATGAACACGGAAAGCGAGAGTCCGGCGAACAGGAGGGTGTAGGCCACGGCGTTCTGGGTGGTCCGCACGGAATCGGTGCGCGCCAGCATGATCAGGTACACGGCGAAGGCTGCGAGGCTCAGCGTGAGCCCCGCAGGAATCACGAACCTCCCGAGGATCCGGCGGTAGTCCGCGCTCGAGACGGAACCGTGGGAGGCCCACAGGGGAAGGAGGAGCGAGGGCACCGTGATCGCAAGGACGGACACCGCGGAGCCGTGCCCGGCCTGGTAGGGGAAGCCCACGCCCACGAGTCGGACCGCGAGGATCAGGATCGCGGAGCACAGGACGAGGACCAGGTTGAGCTTCATCACGTCCAACAGTCCGCGCACCATCTTCTGGCCCTGGCGCAACACACCGAGGAGCGCCGAGGAGGAGGAGTCCAGCAGCACAATGTCCGCCC
Organism: Actinomycetales bacterium; assembly: GCA_012513625.1. Taxonomy (GTDB): domain Bacteria; phylum Actinomycetota; class Actinomycetes; order Actinomycetales; family Actinomycetaceae; genus JAAZBW01. Next base: position 515 of record JAAZBW010000192.1, read on the forward strand.
GGCCGAGTGCGGCCTGCGCGCTGGAGGGCTGCGCAACGGCGATGCTGGCCTCCCGGAGCGCGGGGAGGTCCGTGAGGCCGTCGCCCACCACGGTCACGTGGTGGCCGTCCGCCCGCAGCAGGCGGATCAGCTCGGCCACCTGTTCGGGAAGCAGTCCGCCGAACAGGCGGAAGTCCCGTAGGGCCTGGTGCCACTCGTGGGGCGGGAGTGCCTCCAGATCGGCGCGCGAGAGGCCTCCTTCGGGGAGCAGTTGCCCCTCGTCGTCGGAGGAGAGTCCCGCCTCCCGCAGCACCCGCAGCGTCTCGGCCGGATCTCCGGCCGCGAAGACCTTGATACGGACGCCGGCCTCCACGAAATCGCGGACCACCGCAATCGCCTCCTGCCGGAGACGACGACGGGCGCTCACCGTGGCGAGCGGCAGCAGGCCGTCCGGCAGGTCCCGGTAGGCGGAGGCAGCACCGCCAGGAAGGTGGGCGAGCACGAGGACGTCCGTTTCGATTCCGGCTGCCGCCAGCGTGAACTCCGCAGGTACCAGTGCCTCACCGGGCGCATCCGTGGAGCTCGCAAATGCGGCCACCTCCTCCCGTCGCGATTCCACCACGTGGCGCGCGAGCACCTGGGGGAGGCCGAGGACGTAGAGATCGGCGTCGTCGTCGTCGAAGGCCACTGCCGCCCAGCCACGCTCGGCGAGGCGGGAGGCGGACCAGCGGACGGGGCGCAGCTCGCCGTCGAACGAGAGGGTTAGCGCCTTCGAGATCGGGGTGGGGCGGGAGACGTTGCGGGCGAGATCGCCGATCATCTGGCGCAGGCGCGCGGCCGAGGGCGCATCATCGCCCGCAGCGGCAGCGGGAAGAGGGTGGAGTTCCACCGCCAGTCCGGAAAGGGAACCCACGTCCGTGAAACAGATGACGGTGGACTCGGCGAGTGACTCCACCGAGTGTGCACTGCGCACGAGCGCCCCCATACGGGCGAGCGCCGAGGTGTTGGTGGCGTACGTGGAGATGATCATCAGGTAGAGGCCGGTGGGCAGCAGGCTGAAGATCACGGGTGCGGCGTCCACGAGGGCGTCCCCCGCGTCCCCCACCTCGAGGCGGGCGTACTTGGCGAGCAGGATCAGCACGTAGATCGTGACCACCACCAGGAGGCCGGTGAGGACCCGGGCCACCACACGTTCGAGCGGCGTGCGGCGGTCCTCGTCGGTAGTGCGCCCGGGCAGGGAGGCGAGGACGTTGCGATCACGGCCCACGCGGCGCGCCACGTACGCGCCGCGCCCAGAGACGCACACCGAGCCGGCGAGGACCTCATCGCCCTCGACGAGGCGCTCCCAGCCGCGCACTCCCGTCACGGCGGAGGCGTCCACCACGAGGCGCCCGGTTCCGGACACGGTGCCGTCCGCCTGGAGCTGATCGCCAGGCCTCACGAGCACCAGATCGCCCGGCAGGATCTGGTCCGCGTCCATCTCGCGCTCGCGGCCGTCCCGCACCACGGTGGCGCGCGGCCGCAGCCGCTCCTCGAGGGCTCGGACGCGGCGGACCGAGACCACTTCCTGCACCGTGCGGATCGTGATGGACAGTATGGCGAGGCCGAGGGTGGTGAGGGCGCCCA
>JAAZBW010000193.1 GCA_012513625.1 Actinomycetales bacterium
CTGGACGCCGCTACGCACATAGGCGAAGTTCGGACTGCGAAAAGTGCTAACGAAAGTTCTAAGCAACCTGTAGCTCGGGGTATCGCGGCGGAGTTATCCACAGGTCACATGTCCCAGATCGTTGATCTTATGCGGCAGAACGCCCTGCCGAGATTCACGGCGCGCGGGGGTCGAGGTCAGTTGTCCACCCTCGCGCACGTTGGGGTCTGAGCTGGGACCTGGTCTCCATGACGAGCCACAGCCCAGGGCCTTTTTGTTTGCGTGGATGGTTGACGGGTGGCGTGAGGCGGGTGAGGGTGCTCCCAGGCGATACGGATCCTTTCAGCGCGTTCTACCCGCTTGCCGCCGCGAGCCCGGTCATCCGCGACCTCGAACTGCACCGGCATGGGCTCGTGTGGACCCAGGCGCCCACCGTCCTCGCCCACGTCCTCGATGACGGCCGCGCCTCCGTCCTCCACCGCGATCCCGCCGCCACCGCCGCCGGCTTCTAGGAGGCGGCCGACGGGGAGGCGTGGCTCGCCATGTACGAGCACTGGGAGCAGGTGCGGGACGCCATCCTCGACGCGCTCTTCACCCCCTTCCCACCACTGCGTGCGGGCGCCCGGCTCGCGCGCATCCTCCACACTGCCGGACTTCTCCGGCTCGCCCGCATGGGGCTCCTTCCCGTGCGCCGCCTGGGCGAGGAGGAGTTCCGCGGTGACTCGCCCAAGCTCCTGCTCACCGGCAATGCGCTCCACGCGGACATCCCCCCAGACGCCGCCGGCTCGGGCATCTTCGGGTGGCTGCTCTCCATGTTGGGCCAGGAAGTGGGCTTCCCCGTTCCCGAGGGCGGTGCCGGACGCCTCGCGGGTGCTCTCCGCGAGCGCGCCGAATCCCACGGTGCCCAGGTGCGGGTGAACTCGCGGGTCACGCGGGTGGAGGTACGGGGCCGCCGCGCGATCGGCGTCCGCCTCGCCGACGGCACCGCGATCGCCGCCCGCCGCGCGGTGCTCGCGGACACCTCCGCTCCCGCCCTCTACCGCAGGCTCCTCGATCCCTCGGTGGTGCCGGAGCGGATGCTGCGCAATCTGGAACACTTCCAGTGGGATCACGGCACTCTCAAGCTCAACTGGGCGCTCGGGGAGCCGCTTGCCCTCACGGTGCAGGAGCTCCGAGCGCACGTGGACCGCGTGGAGGACGCGGTAGAGCGGGTGGCACCGGGATTCCGGGACCGAGTGGTGGGCAGGCTCGTCCAGAATCCGGGCGATCTCCAGTCCGCGAACGCGAACCTGGTGGGCGGTGCCATCAATGGCGGCACCGCCTCGATTCACCAGCAGCTCGTGTTTCGGCCGAGCGTGGGCCTCGGGCGGCCCGAGACCCCGATCGAGGGCCTCTACCTCGCGGGGGCGTCGGCGCACCCGAGCGGGGGAGTGCACGGCGCGGCCGGCTGGAACGCGGCGCGCTCGGCGCTCCGAAGTGGCGGGCCCGCCGGCGCGGCCCGGCGCGCGCTCGTCCGGACGGCATGGGCCCGGGTGCTCGGAGACTGATCGGCATCACCGGCCGGGGTCAGGCGGCGTCGTCGTCCCGGTTTCGGTGACGACCCTCGGCGAGGAGGGCGAGACGGTGGAGGCTCTCCTTGTTTCGGGGGGCGATCAGCACGCGGCGTACCGGTGCGGGGATCAGCTTTCCCGGGCCCCGGATCGCGTCCTCCGTCATGGTGACCGTGCAGGTCTCCGTGCCCGTGGGGGCGATGGAGAGGCGGACCCGGGCCTCACCCACGGGCCATCCGCGGGCCACCAGCACCATTTCCGTGGGTTCCTCGGCGAGCACCACGCGGGTGGTGTCCTCTATCGTCGCGGGCCACAGCCCGAACGAGTGGTGGATGCGGCTTTCCGGCGTGGGCCAGCCCTCGTCCACGTCCCGCACCCGAGACGCTCCCACCACCCAGGTGGCGTAGGACCACCCATCGGCGAGTACGGCCCAGAGGGCCAAGGCCGGGGCCTTCACATTTCGGGAGATCGTGGGTCCCGGATCGCGCCGGTGCCGCTGCTCCTCGCGTGGATCCCTCTCGTCGCTCATCGTGACCTACTCCTCTGGTTCGCTGACTCCGGTTGGTCCCCCTGAAGGACGCCCGCTCAGTGTTTACGTGCTGGTGCGCGGCGTCTTACCGTGGTCGTCGTAGGCGAGCGCGTGCGCCGCGCGGACCAGGGCAAGGTGGCTGAACGCCTGCGGGAAGTTGCCGGCGAGGCGGCGGGAGGCGGGGTCGTACTCCTCGCTCAGCAGCCCGAGTGGGCTGCGGATCGAGAGGAGTTTCTCCATGATCGCCGTCGCCTCGGCGTCCCGGCCGGTCATGGCGTGCTGCTCCACCAGCCAGAAGGAGCACATCAGGAAGGGATACTCGCGGCCCTCGAGTCCGTCCATTCCCGC
>JAAZBW010000194.1 GCA_012513625.1 Actinomycetales bacterium
GCCCGGCTCGAGCGCACCACGACCGCCATCTGGTCCCACGCGAGCCCCGCGTGAAGGTGGTTGCGCCGCAGCTCGTGGGCGATCGCGGCCGACTCCGCCGCAGGTGAGGCGAGCTCCATCGCCACCACCGGCTCCCGTTGGGCGCGTTCGACTGCCACGGACTCGGGGGCGAGCTCGGCCGTGCGGTGCGTTCCGGGACCGGCGGAGGGCACTTTCCCCACCACGGTCCCGACGATGCGCCGCACCTGCACGTTTCCGCGGTAGACCCGCGGTAGCGCCACCCGTTCCGCGGAGAAGGCACCCATCCCGGTGTCCGCGGATGCCCGGCCCACGAACTCGGGCCGCGCCCCGCGGAAGGTCTGGACCGCCACATCCGGATCGCCAATCAGCGTGAGGTGGGTGCCGCGCTCCGAGAGCGCCGTCAGGAGCCGCACCAGGGCCGCAGATGCCTCCTGGTAGTCGTCCACCACCACCGAGGCGAGCGGCGGCCCGGTACCTGATTCGATCACCTGGGCAGCCTCGGAGAGCACCCGTGCCACATCGAACCGCTCACCCCGATCCCCGGGCAGGTCCCCGAGTGCCACCACGTCCCGGTACTCCTCGAGCAGGTGGGCAGCCATCACCCACTCGGCGCGGCCGAGCTCGCGTCCGAGGCGGTCGAGTTCGCCGGCGCCGATCCCGAACTCGTCCGCCCGCATGAACAGGTTGCGCAGCTCGTCCCGGAAGGCGGGGATGCCGAGGACCTCCCGCGGCAGGTCCTCGGGCCACTCGATCGTGGCGCCGATGCCGAGAGCGTGACCCTCCAGCAGTTCCGCCAGGATGCGATCCTGCTGCGCACCCGTGATGAGGGTGGGAGGTGGAAGGCGGCGGACCACGGCGTCCCGCCGCACGAGCGCGAAGGCAAACGCCGCGGGAGTCAGCACTGCGGGTGAGCGGCGCGCGGCACCCACGCCGATGAGGCGACTGGCCGCGGTGGCCCGGAGGCGGCCGGCATGGAGGCGAGAAGGTGCCAGCAGATAGTGGCGGGGCTCGCTCGCAGCGTCCGCCTCGGTGGCTGCGCGCTGCAGGTATGCCTCGAGTGCCACCGTGGTCTTCCCACTCCCCGGCGAGCCCACCACCAGCAGGTTCGCACCCCGGGCTGGCCGGTGCACCACCTGGTACTGCGCCGGATCGAGAGACGGGGCCCGCTCCGCCGGACGCGCTGCACGTAGTTGGATCCTCACACCCTCATTCGACCACGACCCCCTGACACGAACGTCCGGCCTCGGCCTCCGGGGTGAGAGGCTGCCGTGTTCGCCCGCCGCGCACACGTGCTGAGGGCATTCCGGCGCGAGCCTAGACTTACGCCAGGCCAGCGCCCTCCGGGCGCGCACAACGAAGGAGCACCATGGACATCTCGATCGGTATCCGCAACGTTTCGCGCGAACTCTCCCTCGAGATTGACGGAGAGCCCTCGGCCGTGACCGAGATCGTGACCGCCGCGATCAGCGGAGGAACGGCCCTCACCCTCTCCGATGCGAAGGGCCGCACCGTGGTGGTACCGCCGGACGCCCTCGGCTATGTGATCGTGGGCGACGCCGAGGAGCGTCGCGTGGGCTTCGCCCTCTGACCGCGGCCCCGCTGCGGCGGGCGGGATTCAGGACGTCAGCTTCAGGCGGCCGAGCCTCCTGGCGTGGCCGGCCTGAAGCCGGCCCAGCAGGGCGGCCTCGCGCGCGGCCGCATCTCCCTCCCCGGGCAGCAGTTCCGCCAGCTCGGGGTGTTCGAGGAAGAGCCGCCGCACGAGCGTGATCCCCTCCCCCACCACGCGCCTGCCCCACAGGGCGAGCCGGCTCGCCAGCTTCTCGTCCTCCGCTAGGACGGGTGTGAGCTCCTCCGCCACGAAGTCAGCGTGGCCGGACACGCCAGCCGCGTCCCGCACCCGTTCCCGGAAGTCCGCGGGCAGCCCCTCGGACAGTTCGAACAGCAGGTCCTGCAGCAGGTTGAAGCCAACGTAGGAGCGCATCACCCGCTCCCACCAGTCGCGCGGCTCGGCCCGCACGAGGAAATCGTTCAGGATGGGCGCAAACTCGGCCACCACCTCGGGGGCGTTACCCCCGTGCCGCTGGATCAGGGGTTCCAGAAAGTCTGTCTCCGCCAGTTCGGCCGCCGCCATGCGGGAGAGCCGGATCCTGGCGCCGATGTCCGGGCTGCGTCCCGCGTCCTGGGCGAGCAGCGAGAACGAGCCGAGTGAGGCGTAGCCGGCGAGGCCCACGAAGGAGCGGACAGCCGATTCGGACGGGTGCGCGGCAGCCGCGGACTCGGAAGTAGTCATGGAGCCCAGCCTAGGGCGCAGTGCGGACGGTGACGTGCGCCACCGCCCGCAGCCTTCCGCGAGCGGTACGATGGGAGGCGACATATGGTTGCCCGGTCGTACGTATGGCAGACCTCCCGCGCCGCGCTCCACGCGCCGGCGCCTCGTTCTTTCACGATCGGCTGCCACACGAGACGCACCGATCGTGCGCCGTAGCTGCGGGCCCC
>JAAZBW010000195.1 GCA_012513625.1 Actinomycetales bacterium
CATGCTCTCAATCAACGAGGTGCTGGGGTTCGAGCCGGTGGCGTACGAATCGGCGTGGGAGCTCCGCGGGCTGTAGGCGCCACTTGAGGTGCCCACCGCGCCCGCGGCAAACTACGCTGCACCCATGAACTTCGTCGACGCCGAACGTGCCGCGCTCTGTGACACCCTCCTCGACGTGGGCCCCGATGCCCCCACGCTCTGCGAGGGCTGGGACGCCTACGATCTGGCCGCCCACCTGTGGGTGCGCGAGAACCGTGCGGGGCGCATGCTCCTCGTAATGATTGATCCGCGCCGCCAGGAGGAGCAGATGCTCCGCGCGGTGAAGCAGCAGAAATCCTTCACTGATCTCGTTTCCCTCCTGCGGGAGGGCCCGAAGGGCGCGAGCCCGTTCCGCATCCCGGGCATGGCGGCGCTCGCCAACACAGCGGAGCTGTTCATCCACCACGAGGACGTCCGCCGCGCGGGCGAGAATCCCCTTCCGCCTCGCTAGCTGGACGAGTCCGCCACCAAGGCCCTCACCGCGAGCCTCCGCCGCATGACCCCGATGCTGTTCCGCAAGGCGCCGTTCGGCGTGGACCTCACGATCCCCGGCGAGGAGCCGATCCACGTGAAGCGCCGCCGCAAGGTGGGCATCCGCGGGGAGGCCGGCGAGATCCTCCTGTGGGCGTTCGGCCGCACGGGGGTCGCGCAGGTGGAGTTGGCGGGCCGGCCGGAGGACGTGGAGGCGCTCACCTCCACGCTGGGTGTCTGAGCCCGTCGACGACGAAGCTCACCTCCCGCAGCCCCTCGCCTCGGCGGGGTGGGGGCGGAAACTAAACCACACACTCGGCGGGGTGGGGGCGGAAACTTAACCACACACTCGGCGGGGTTGGGGCGGGTAGCCGGCATCCGTAATGGGCATCTTTCGAAATTTCACCGCCCACCCGGTTACAATTCCGGGGATCCCTGAAACTGCGACCACGAAGGCCGCGCGTGCTCCTACTCATCCTCCTCCACGGCGTTGCGGGTCTTCTCGCACCCGTATTGCTGGGGCGGCTGGGCCGGAGGGCGTTCCTCCTCCTGGCGCTGGTCCCCGCCGGTTCGGCGGTCTGGCTGGCGGCGCAGGGGCCCGTGGCATTCCGTGACGGATCGGTGGACGAGTTCATCCCCTGGGTGTCCCAACTGGGAATCCACCTTGATTTCCGGCTCGATGCGCTCTCGTGGGTGATGTCCCTGATCGTCACGGGCGTGGGCTCCCTGGTGCTGGTGTACTGCGCCGCCTACTTCTCGGCCACGGCGCGGGCGCTCGGCCGGTTCGGCGGCGTGTTCGTGGCGTTCGCGGGAGCGATGCTCGGGCTCGTGATCACGGACAACACGCTGATGATGTACGTGTTCTGGGAGCTGACCACGGTCTTCTCCTACCTGCTGATCGGCCATTACCACGAGCGCCAGGCCTCCCGGAGGGCTGCCTCCCAGGCGATCATCGTCACCACGTTCGGTGGGCTCGCGATGCTGGCGGGCATCATCGCGCTCGGCCAGATGCCGGGCGGCTCCTACGAGCTCTCGCGCCTGATCCAGGCCGGCATGGATGGCACCATCGGCCCCAACCTGCCGCCGGGCGCCATGTCCACGGTCCTTATCCTCGTGCTGCTGGGCGCGCTCGCCAAGTCCGCGCTGGTGCCATTCCACTTCTGGCTCCCGGCCGCCATGGCGGCCCCCACCCCGGTTTCCGCCTACCTGCACGCGGCCGCCATGGTGAAGGCAGGCGTCTACCTGGTGGCCCGCTTCACGCCCGGATTCGGCTGGGATCCTGCCTGGCACAACGTCACGCTGATCGTTGGCCTCGCCACGATGATCCTTGGCGGCTATCGCGCTCTCCGCCAGCATGATCTGAAGCTGATCCTCGCCTTTGGCACCGTCTCCCAGCTCGGCATGCTGATCGCGGTGCTCGGCTACGGCACCGCCGCCACGGCGCTCGCGGGCATGGCGCTGCTCGTGGGCCACTCGCTGTTCAAGTCCACGCTATTCCTCACGGTGGGCGTGATCGACTGGTCGCTCGGAACCCGCGATCTCCGTAAGATCTCGGACCTGCGCCGGTCCATGCCCACCCTCGCCATCTGCGCCGCGATCGCCACGGGCTCCATGGTGGGCCTGCCGCCCATGGTGGGATTCGTGGCGAAGGAGGGCGCGCTCACCGCGTTCACCGATGCAGACGCCTGGGGCGCCCTCGCCGTGTTCGTGCTCGGCAGCATCATCACCTTCGCCTACGGGCTGCGCTTCTGGTTCGGCGCCTTCGGCTCGCGCCCGGAAGTGGAGCGTTCCGAGCCCCGGTTCCGCTCCCGCATCATCCACTTCCCGATCGTGTTGCTCACGATCGTCACCCTGGTCCTCGGCATCGTCCCCGCGTTCCTGGACCGCGGCCTGATCCCGTACGCGCAGACCGCGCCCGGGGAAACGGGCCACCTCGTGCTCTGGCACGGCTTCACCCTCGCCCTGCTCCTCACGGGCGCCGTGATCATCCTCGGTGGCGGACTCTTCCTGGTCCGGGACGCCGTGGAGCGCATCCAGAACAGGTTCGAGATCCCGAGCGCGGACGGCGCCTACCGCGCCACCGTCCGCGGCCTCACCCACTTCTCGGCAGACGTCACGGCCGTCACCCAGCGGGGCTCGCTCCCCACCTACCTGATGGTGATCCTCTCCATCGTGGTGTTCGGCGCCGGCGGCGCCGCCCTCACCATGGGGGTCCTTCCGCAGAGCGTCCAGATCTACGTCTGGTGGGGCCAGGTGCCCATTGCGATCGTCGCCGCCGTCAGTGCGTGGATGGCCGCCCGTGCCCGCCGCCGCCTGAAGGCGGTGGTCCTCTCCGGGATCTCGGGCTACGCCGTGGCCCTCCTCTACGCGGTGCACGGCGGACCGGACATTGCGCTCACCCAGATCATGGTGGAGACCGTCTCGCTCGTGATCTTTGTGCTGGTGCTGCGCCGCCTGCCCACCTACTTCACCAACCGCCCCTTCGCCCGCGACCGCTGGTTCCGCGTCGTGATTGCCACCCTCACCGGTGTGGGCGTGGTGGTGATGGCGCTCGTGGCGATGGGTGGTCGCGGCGATTTCGAGCCCGTCTCCACGCGTTTCCCGGAGGCCACGCTGGAGTACGGCTACGGCTACAACATCGTGAACGTGACCCTCGTGGACACGCGCGCATGGGACACGATGGGCGAGATCTCGGTGATCCTGGTGGCCGCCACGGGCGTGGCCTCGCTGCTCTTCGTTCGCGACCGTTTCGGCATGGCCGATTCCTCCCGCAACCGCATCCCCTCCGGACGCGTGATGGTGTGGGGCGGCGAGGACGATATCGACCACTCCCTGCGCGGCGATCCCGTGGGTCCCCCCACGTGGGTGCGCGCCCCGCACCGCAACCAGCGGTGGCTCGCGGGCGGGCGTACCCTCGCTCCCCGACGACGTTCGCTCATCTTCGAGGTGGGGGCTCGCCTGGTCTTCCCCTCCATGATCGTGTTCTCGTTGTTCCTCCTGTTCGCTGGTCACAACCAGCCGGGTGGTGGGTTCGCGGGCGGGCTCGTGGCCGGTGCGGCGCTGATGGTCCGCTACCTCGCGGCCGGCCGCTACGAGCTGGGAGAGGCGCTGCCCATCCACGCGGGGTACCTGCTGGGAGGCGGCCTCGTGGTGGCGGCGTTCTCGGCAGTGGTTCCGCTCGCGTTCGGCGGGCAGGTGCTGCAGACCGCGGTGTTCGACTTCACGATGCCGATCTACGGCGATGTCCACCTGGCCACCGCCATCTTCTTTGACCTCGGCGTCTACCTGATCGTGCTCGGCCTGGTGCTGGACCTGCTCCGCTCGTTCGGCGCGGAGATCGATCGGCACGGGGAGCTTGAGGGTATGGACGACGATTCCGGTGACCCGGACGGGGTGGGCGACGGCTACTCGGATGAGGACGATGACGTGGCCACGGAATCCGTGCTCGGCACCACCGCCACCACGGCGGCAGAGACCGGGGGAGGTGCACGATGAACACGGATACCTCCAATCCCACCCTCACGCTCCTGGTCCTCGCGGGCGTTTTGGTGGGTGTGGGCGTCTACCTGCTGCTGGAGCGTTCGCTCACGCGCATCATCCTCGGCGTCTCGATCGCGGGGAACGGCGTGAACATCCTGTTCCTCGTAGCCGGTGGCTCCATGGGCCGCCCCCCGCTGAACTACCCGGAGAACGCGGAGGGGATGGTGGATCCGCTCCCGCAGGCGTTCATGCTCACCGCCATCGTGATCACGCTCGGCACCATCGCGTTCCTGCTTGCCATGGCGTACCGCTCGTGGCAGCTGAACGGCCATGACGAGGTGCAGGACGATCTCGAGGACCGCCGCCTCGCCCGTCGCGCCGCCCTCGACCAGGTGGAGGACCGCCTGACGGATGACTCCGGGGCAACCCTCGCCGAGGATGCGGAAACCGTGTTCGACGAGACCGCAACCGGTCCGGAGTTGGTGACTCCCGCCGTCGTGGAGACGCTCACGGAGGAGCGTCCACTCATGCGGCCCGAGGTGACGCGCGTCACCCAGGCGCCGGCGGAGGCCGAGCGCGCAGGCGAACCGGGGAGCCACGTGGTGGAGAGGGACGGGTTGGCAAAGGACGCGGAGAAGGACGAGAAGGGAGGGGATCGCCCATGAGTTGGCTCGTTCCCTTCCCAATCCTCGTGCCATTCCTGGGCGCGGGAATCTCACTGATCTTCGGCAGCCGGCCGTGGGCTCAGCGCACGATCGCCGTGGGCGCACTCTCGATCACGCTGATCGTGGCCGTGGTGCTGTTCGTGGCCGTGGACCAGGGCCCGATCGTGGCCAACGTGGCGGGATGGCTCCCACCGGTGGGAATCGCACTGGTGGTGGACAGGCTCTCCGCGCTGATGCTCGTGATCTCTGTGGCAGTCACGCTCGCGGTGCTCGTGTACTCCACGGCACAACGTGTGGACGAATCGGCCGAGGGCGCGCCCGTCTCGGTGTTCCACCCCACCTTCCTGATCCTCTCCGCGGGAGTCTCGAACGCGTTCCTCGCGGGGGACCTGTTCAACCTGTACGTGGGATTCGAGATCCTGCTGTTCGCCTCGTTCGTGCTGATCACGCTGGGTGGAACGCGTGACCGGATGCGCGCGGGAACCATCTACGTGGTGGTCTCGCTGCTCTCCTCGGTGATCTTCCTGCTCGCGCTCGCGCTCATCTATGGCGCCACGGGCACGGTGAACATCGCACACCTGGGTGAGCGGCTGCCGGAACTCGATCAGGGGCTCCAGACCACCCTGCACCTGATGCTGCTCGTGGCGTTCGGTATCAAGGCGGCGGTGTTCCCGCTGCACGCGTGGCTGCCGGACTCCTACCCCACGGCGCCCGCGCCGGTCACCGCCGTGTTCGCCGGACTGCTCACCAAGGTGGGTGTGTACGCCATCATCCGCACCGAGGTGCTGCTGTTCCCGGGTGGGGCGCTGAACTCGCTGCTGATGATCGTGGCCGCGGTCACGATGGTGGTGGGAATCCTGGGCGCTGTGGCGCAGGATGATGTGAAACGATTACTCTCGTTCACCCTGGTCTCCCACATCGGCTTCATGATCTGGGGGGTGGCCCTGTCCAGCGTGGCGGGGCTGGGCGCCGCCATCTTCTATGTGGCACACCACATCACCACCCAGACAGCGCTCTTCCTGGTGGCGGGCGTGATGGAGGGGATGTCCGGCACCACCTCGCTCACGAGGCTCGGCTCCCTGCTGCGCATCTCCCCCCTGCTCGCCGCGCTGTACCTGGTGCCGGCGTTCAACCTCTCCGGCATCCCGCCCATGACGGGCTTCCTCGGCAAGGCGGGCCTGGTCCAGGCCTCCGCCACGGTGGGCACCCCGCTCGCATGGACCGTGGTGGCCGCCGGACTCGTCACCTCTCTGCTCACCCTGTACGCGATGACCCGCGCGTGGAACATGGCGTTCTGGCAGGAAGCGGAGGATCCGCCGGAGCCGCGCCGCATCCCGGGCGCGATGCTCGGCTCCGCCGGTGCGCTGGTGGCGCTCTCCCTGGCGCTGGCCGTGGGTGCGGGCCCGCTGATGGCCTACACGCAGCGTGCAGCGATCGATCTGCGGGCACGGTACCCGTACATCAACGCCGTGCTGCCCGAGGGCGAGAACCCCGAGTCCATCTACCACGAGCCCTGGGCCGATTCCGAGGTGGCGCCGTGAGGACACTGCGTGAGCGCGTCCCCTCCATCGTGAGCGTGGGCTGGATGACGGCGGTCTGGGTGTTCCTGTGGGGCGAGGTCACACTCGGCAACGTGGTGAACGGCCTGCTCCTCGCCTTCCTGGTGGGCTTCGTGTTCCCGCTGCCCGCCGTGGGTGGAATCAGCACGTTCCGGCCGCTCGCGTTCGTGGTCCTGGCGGGCCGTTTCGGGTGGGACATCCTCTCCTCCGGCTTCCGGGTGGCCATGGCGGCGCTCCGCCCGGGGATCACCAGGTCCGGCGTGATCCGGGTGCAGCTTCGCAGCCACTCGGACTTCGTGCTCGCCACCACGGCCTCCATGACCACGCTCATCCCCGGCTCGGTGGCCATCAACACGCACCGGATCACGGGCGTGATCTACCTCCACGTGTTCGATGTTCCGGAGAAGGGCCACCAGAAGTACCTGGACAACTTCCGCGTGATCGTGCTCCGCCAGGAGGAGCGCCTCCTGCGTGCCTTCGCCTCCGAGGCCGAGCTTGCGGACGCCGGGTACAAGCCGGGTTGGCGGGTGGGCTCGGGCGATGTTCCGGGCTGGCTCGAGCAGCACGGCGCCCGCGAGCACCGCGCCGCCGCCCGCCTCGCGGGCGGAGGCTCTGCCGAGCCTGCGGCGGGTGCGCGGAAGGCGGGCGCTGCGCCGTCGTCGTCGAGGAAGAAGAGCGGCGGGGGGCGGCCATGATCGTGATGTACATTGCCTCGCTGCTGATGCTGATGGCCGCCACGGTGGTGGTGATGGTGCGCGCCGCGAAGGGGCCGTCCATGCTGGACCGGGCCGTGTCCGTGGACATCGTGACCGCGGCGCTGATCGGCTTCACGTCCGTGTTCTCGGTGCTGATGGACCGCACGGACCTGCTCAAGATCATTGCGGCGCTGGCGGTGGTGGGGTTCCTCTCCACGGTCTCGATCGCGCGGTTTGCGGCCAATGAATCGGACGTGGACCGGCACATCCTCTCCCGTGAGGAGCTCGAGGAGCTCGGAGAGGCGCAGGCGCGGCTCGCCGATGACGCCGCGCCCGTGCACGACGTGGACGCGCTCGCCGAGGAGGCCGCGGCGGCAGAGGCGGCGCGGGACGAGGTTGAGGACGAGGTGGCCGTGGCCGGTGCGCCCGGCGCGCAGCCGGACGCGGTGGACCGCGCGCCCGATCACCGTGCGATCCGCAGGAAGGGGGAAGAGCGATGAACCTGGACCTCGTGTTGGACACGATTGGCGCCGCACTGCTGATGCTCGGCTCGTTCCTGACGCTGGCGGCTGCGATCGGCATGCTGCGGTTCCCGGATCTACTCTCCCGGCTGCATGCGGCGTCGAAGCCGCAGAGCCTGGGGATTGCGCTGATGATGGCCGGGCTCGCCCTCTCGTTGCGTGAGTACGCGCTCGCGTGGACGGCGCTGCTTGTGGTGCTGTTCCAGCTGGTCACAGCACCGATCTCCGCACACCTGGCCGCACGCGCCGGATACCGCACCGCGCAGGTGGACTCGCGGACTCTCTATGCGGACGAGTACCGCCGCGACATCGCGGCCTCACTGCGGGAGGCGCGCAGGCGCGAGCAGCGGGAGAAGGCGGAGCGGAAGCGCCGCGAGCGCCTGGAACGGGAACGCCAGGCGAAGGCGGCCCGGAAGAAGCCATAGCCGCCCGGGCCGCCCGGGCCACCCCGACCGGGAATCCGCGCCGCACCACACCGTGCATCGCCATGCGCCGCCACCCTCGATTTGGCAGGATGGTGCCGTACCGAACGAGGAGTGAACATGGACATCGGCTGGAAGCTCGCAAGTGGGGCGGCCACAGCGGCCGCCGGATTCGTCGGCAGCAAGGCAGTCAACGCCGGATGGAAGGGCTTCACCGGCCGCGATACCCCCATGGACGACGCTGATGACGACTTCTCCGTCAAGGAGTTGATCTTCTTCGCCGTGGCCTCCGCGGTGGTGGTGGCCGTGGTTCAGGTCTTCGCCACCCAGGCCGCCAAGAAGTGGTACGGCCCCGTCCGCGAATAGCCCAACCTCCCACGTCGACTGTGTGGCCAAAGTTCGGGAACTTTGGCCACACAGTCGACGGGTGTTGACCCGAACCCTAACCACACAGTCGGCGGGTGTTGACCCGGACCTTAACCACACAGTCGGCGGGTGTTGACCCGGACCTTAACCACACAGTCGGCGGGAAATGGCGCGGGGCTATGATGGGCGGAGATCGACAGGGGAGCGCCACCCGGCGCTGAGAGTGCCACCCGGCAGACCCTCGAACCTGACCCGGTTAGGACCGGCGTAGGGAGTACGAGTTCTCTGGCATCACCGCCACCCCTCCTTGATACAAGGAGGCACCATGTTCGGCCCCACCACACCACCACGCCACACACCACCGCGCACCACCACCGCCCGCGCCGCACTCACCGCGGCAGCCGCATTCGCCCTCCTCGCGGGCTGCACCAGCTCCACCTCGCCCACCACCACGGGCGCGCCCGACGACGGAACGCGAGCTGCGTCGTCGTCGACGCCCTCCGGCAGTGGCACCGCAACGGACGGGACCGAGGTCCGCCTCGTCACCCACGAGTCGTTTGACCTGCCGGAGGCCCTCCTCGCCGAGTTCACCGCCGAAACCGGGTACAAGCTCGAGTTCGTGCGCCCCGGCGATGCGGGCGCCATGGTCAGCCAGCTGATCCTCACCAAGAACTCGCCGCTGGGCGATGCGGTGTTCGGGATTGACAACACGTTCGCCTCCCGGGCCGTCGCCGAGGGTGTGCTCGAGCCCTACACCTCGCCGAGCGCGGTTGCGGGCATCGATGACCTGGACGGCCACCTCACGGCCATCGACCAGGGCGATGTCTGCCTCAATATCGACCGTCTCTGGTTCGCGGAGAACAACGTTCCGGAGCCCACGGACCTGGATGACCTGATCCGGCCGGAGTATGAGGGCCTCACGGTGATCACGAACCCGGCCACCTCCTCCCCGGGCCTCGCGTTCCTGTTCGCCACCATCGCCGAGTTCGGCGAATCCGAGGGCGAGTACGCCGGCTGGCAGCAGTACTGGTCGGACCTGCTGGCGAACGGGACACGCGTGGCGGATGGCTGGTCTGACGCCTACTACGTGGACTTCACGCCCTATGAGGGCGATCGCCCCATCGTGCTGTCCTACTCCTCCTCGCCCGCCGCGGAGGTGCAGGCCGACGGCACCGCCCGCACCGCCAACGTGGACGCCTCCTGCTTCCGCCAGGTGGAGTACGCGGGCGTGCTCACGGGCGCAGAGAACCCAGAGGGCGCCCGCGCGCTCGTGGACTGGCTGCTGAGCGTGCCCGTGCAGGAGGAGATCCCGGGTTCCATGTACATGTACCCCGTGGACCCGGACGCGCAGCTTCCCGCCGAGTGGGCGGAGTTCGCCTCGCTCTCCGAGGACCCGCTCGCGCTCGATCCTGCGGACATTGCCGCCAACCGCGACGCCTGGTTGCAGGAGTGGCTGGCCCTCATTGGCTGATTCGACGACGACGCCCCCACCTCGCGTAGTCGGCCCACTTCCCGGGGGAGGCGCCGCTAGGTCGTCGACCACCCCATCTACGTCGACTGTGTGGCTTGGACCAGACGCGTCTGGTCCAAGCCACACAGTCGGCGGGGTTTCTGGGAACGTTAGCCACACAGTCGGCGGGGGTTCTGGGAACGTTAGCCACACAGTCGGCGGGGGTTCTGGGAACCCAAGCCACACAGTCGGCGGAAAGTCCGGGAACAACTCTCCGCGCGGCCCGCGGAGCCGGGGGCGGGCGGCAACGGTCGCGATCCTCGCCGCCATCCCGCTGGCGTTCCTGGTCATCTTCTTCCTCTGGCCAGTGGCCGGGCTGGTGCTGCGGGGCGTCGCCCCCGGGGGCGCCCCGGATCTCACCGCCTTCGGCGAGATCCTCAGCCGGCCCCGCACCCTCCGCGTCATCCAGCAGACCCTCACCCAGGCCGTCACCGGCACGGCGGCCTCGCTCCTCCTCGGCATCCCCGGCGCGTACCTGCTCTACCGCAAGCGCTGGCCGGGCCGGAACGCCGTGCGGGCACTCGTCACCATCCCGTTCGTGCTCCCCAGCGTGGTGGTGGGCGTGGCGTTCCGCGCGCTCCTCGCGCCCTCCGGCCCGCTCGGATTCCTCGGCCTCGACGGCACCTTCTGGGCCATCGTCCTCGCCCTCGTGTTCTTCAACTACTCCGTGGTGGTGCGCACCGTGGGGGGTATGTGGGCCCGCCTCGACCCCCGCACCGCCGAGGCCGCCGCCGTCCTCGGCGCCAGCCCGGCGCGCGTTTTCCGCACGGTCACCCTCCCGGCGCTCGGCCCCGCGATCGCCTCCGCCGCCGCGATCGTCTTCCTTTACTGCTCCACCGCCTACGGCGTGGTGATGGTGCTGGGCGGCCTCACGCGCGGCACCGTCGAGACGGAGATCTACCTTCAGACCGTCCAGTTCCTTGACCTCCGCGCCGCCGCCGTCCTCTCCATCGTCCAGCTCGTGATGGTCGCCGCCGCACTATGGGTGGCGGGTCGGGCCCGCAGCGCCTCCGAGCGCGCCCTGGGGATCCGTCCCGTCTCGACGACGCCGCTCACCCTCCACGGCCCCGGCTCCCGGGCGGACCGCGCCGCCATCGCCGTCACCGCCGCAGTGGTCCTCGGGCTGCTCATCACACCCATCGCCAACATGGCGGTCCGCTCCCTCCAGGTGCGGGCGCCCGGCGCCGCCCCGGAGGACACCACGTGGGGCCTCGCCAACTACGTGAACCTCTCCACCACCGGCCAGAATTCGCCGCTCAACGTCACCGTGTGGGAGGCGCTCGAGAACTCCGTGCGCACCGCCTCCGCCGCCACGGCCATCGCGGTCATCCTCGGAGTGCTGGTCTCCGTAGTGCTCTCCCGCCGCCCCTCCTCCCGCCCCGGCCGGCACGCCCTCAGCCTCTTCGATGCCGCCTTCATGCTCCCCCTCGGCGTCTCCGCCGTGACCGTGGGCTTCGGCTTCCTCATCACCCTCGACCGCCCGCCCCTGGACCTGCGCTCCTCCGCCATCCTCGTGCCCATCGCCCAGGCGGTGGTGGCGCTCCCGCTGATGGTGCGCATGGTCCTGCCCGTCCTCCGCGCCATCGACCCCCGCCAGCGCGACGCCGCCTCCGTGCTCGGCGCCTCGCCGCTGCGCGTGTTCGCCACCGTGGACGGCCCGTACCTCGTGCGCTCCCTCGGGCTCGCCCTGGGCTTCGCGTTCACGATCTCGCTCGGGGAGTTCGGGGCGACGTCGTTCCTCGCCCGGCCCGAATCCGCCACCCTGCCCGTGGTCATCTACCGACTCATGGGGCTGCCGGGCGCCGCGAACTTCGGTATGGCGATGGCCGCCTGCGTGGTGCTCGCCGCCCTGACGGCGGTGGTGATGGCCGTGGCCGAGCAACTCCGGATAGACACCCAAGGAGAATGGTGACCCCCAATTCCGCCGGCACCCCAGATTCCGGCACCCCAAATTCCGGCACCCCAGATTCCGCCGACTGTGTGGTTAAGACCTACGAAAACCCCATCGACTGTGTGCCTTACGCGGCAACTTCCGGCAACCCCGCCCCCCAAAACCCCGTCGACTGTGTGCCTAAGGTGGCAACCCCCGGCAATCCCACTCCCACCCCCGCCCCCTCCGCGGAGCGCGGCCTCGTCGTCGACGGCGTGGCCGTCCAGTTCCCCCGACCCCTCCGCCAGGGTCCGGCCCGCGTCCTCGACGACGTCCACCTCGCCGTCCACCCCGGCGAGGTCGTGGCACTGCTCGGGCCGTCAGGCTCCGGCAAGTCCACCCTGCTGCGGGCGATAGCAGGACTCGAACGCATTGCGGCAGGTGACGTGCGCTGGGACGGGGAGTCCGTCGTCGGGACGCCGGTGCACCTGCGCGGGTTCGGGCTGATGTTCCAGGACGGGCAGCTGTTCCCGCACCGCGACGTCGCCGGCAACATCGCCTACGGCCTCGCCGGGAATGCGCAGGCGAACGTGGACCACGCCCACCGCGTCTCCGAACTCCTCGAACTCGTGGGCCTCCCGCGCTTCGAAAAGCGCTCGGTCACCACGCTCTCCGGCGGTGAGCGGCAACGCGTGGCCCTCGCGCGGTCGCTGGCGCCGCAACCGCGCCTCCTGATGCTCGACGAACCCCTGTCCGCCCTCGACCGCGGCCTGCGCGAGCGCCTCACCGAGGACGTCGCGCGCATCCTGCGCGAGGCCGGCACCACCTCGCTCTACGTCACGCACGACCACGCCGAGGCGCGCACCGTCGCCGACCGCGTGGGCGTGATCCTCGGCGGCCGCCTCGCCCAGGTCGGCACGCCCGACGAGCTGTGGAACCGCCCCGCCACCCCCGAGGTAGCCACCTTCCTAGGCCTCTGACTCCCAATTCCATCGACTGTGTGGTTAAGAACTCACAAAAACCCCATCGACTGTGTGCCCAAATCCCCGACGGCGGGTCTCACCTCCCGTAGGCAACCCCCCGACGGCGGAGCTCACCTCCCGTAGGCAACCCCCCGACGGCGGCACTCCACTCCCGTGACGTCGACTGTGTGGCGTAGACCAGCGCGCTGGTCTACGCCACACAGTCGACGTCACGGGAGTGGAGTGCCGCCGTCGGGGGGTTGCCTAC
>JAAZBW010000196.1 GCA_012513625.1 Actinomycetales bacterium
GGAGATCGGGGGCGCCCGTGGGGAGGCGCAACCCCACCTCGGTGCCATGGTCCGTGCGCATCCGCTGGATGCGCTTGACCAGCTGCGCGCTCGGGACGGTGATGGTCTCGAGGTGGGTGCCGTCGGGCAGCGGCTGCTCGTGTAGGTTGCCGCGGACTTCGGTGATCAACATTGTTTTCCTTCGGGGACTATTGCTCTACCCAGTATGAGGGGAGGACCGCGGGAAACCCACGGCCCTCCCCTCACAGAGAAACGATCAGAACAGGAAGTACCGCTGCGCGAGTGCCAGCTGCTCCGCCGGCGCCGCGGTCAGGACCTCTCCGTCGATCGAGACCTCGTACGTCTGCGGGTCCACCGTGATCTCCGGGGTCTCGCAGTTGTACTTCAGGTCCGCCTTCGTGATGTCGCGAATACCCCGTACGGCGTAGGGGGTCTTCGTGAGTCCGAGCTCCTCGGGCACACCGGCCTCCTCCGCCGCCTTCGAGATGAAGACGAGGCTGCCGAGCCCGCGGGCGCGTCCGTGCGCACCGAACTGGTTGCGCATGGTTCGGGGCTGCGGGGTGGTGATCGACGCGTTCGCGTCGCCCATGACCGACATTGCGATCTGGCCACCCTTGATGATCAGGTCCGGCTTGGCACCGAAGAACTTCGGGTCCCAGAGCACGAGGTCAGCGAACTTGCCGGCCTCCACCGAACCGACCTCCTCGCCAATACCGTGGGCGATGGCGGGGTTGATCGTGTACTTGGCGATGTACCGCTTGATGCGGTCGTTGTCGTTGTTCTCGCCATCGTTCCCGAGCGGGCCACGCTGGGCCTTCATCGAGTCCGCCACCTGCCAGGTGCGGGTGACCACCTCACCGATGCGGCCCATGGCCTGCGAGTCCGACGAGGTGATCGCAAAGACACCCATGTCGTGCAGCACGTCCTCCGCCGCGATGGTCTCCCGACGGATACGCGAATCGGCGAATGCCACGTCCTCGGGGATGTCCGAGCGGAGGTGGTGGGTCTCCATGAGCATGTCCATGTGCTCGGCGACCGTGTTCTGCGTGTAGGGCAGCGTCGGGTTCGTCGAGGCGGGGAGCACGTTCGGCAGGCCCGCGATCTTGATGATGTCCGGGGCGTGACCGCCACCAGCACCCTCGGTGTGGAACGTGTGGATCACACGGCCCGCAATCGAGTCGATCGTGTCCTGGACGAAGCCGGCCTCGTTCAGTGTGTCCGTGTGGATCGCCACCTGGACGTCGTACTCGTCGGCCACCTTCAGCGAGGAGTCGATCGAGGAGTGGGTGGAGCCCCAGTCCTCGTGGACCTTGAGTCCACACGCTCCCGCCCTGATCTGCTCGGCGAGCACATCGGGGACAGAGCCGTGACCCTTGCCGAGCAGGCCGATGTTCATCGGGAAGTCGTCCGTGGCCTGGAGCATGCGCTGGATGTGCCACTCGCCCGGGGTGATCGTGGTGGCCTTCGTGCCCTCAGCGGGCCCGGTGCCGCCACCGATGAGGGTGGTGACGCCGGAGGCGAGGGCCACGGCGATCTGGTCCGTGGCGATGAAGTGGATGTGGGTGTCGATGCCACCGGCGGTGAGGATCTTGCCCTCACCGGCGATGATCTCGGTGGACACACCGATCGTGATGTCCACACCCTCCTGCACGTCCGCGTTGCCAGCCTTGCCGATCGCCTGGATGCGACCGTCACGGATGGCTACGTCGGCCTTGTAGATGCCCGAGTAGTCCACGATCATCGCGTTAGTGATGACCGTGTCCGGGATACCTGCCGAGCGCGGGCTGCGGGAGTTCTGGCCCATGCCGTCACGGATGACCTTGCCGCCACCGAAGACGGCCTCCTCACCGTAGACGGCGGCGTCGCTCTCCACGACCGCGAACAGGTTGGTGTCGCCGAGGCGGACGGCGTCACCGGTGGTGGGGCCGTACAACTCGGTGTACTGGCGGCGCGAAATCTGCTGGCTCATTTATGCACTCTCCTCAGTGGCCTTCGCGAGCGGGCCGTCGTACTCGTTGTGGAAGCCGTAGACGGCGCGGTTGCCGCCGAACGCCACCAGGTTCACGTCCCTGGCGTCACCCGGCTCAAACCGTGCGGCCGTACCGGCAGGAATGTCGAGGCGGAAGCCCACCGTCTTCTGGCGGTCGAACTCGAGCGCCGAGTTGACCTCCGCGAAGTGGTAGTGGGAACCCACCTGCACCGGACGGTCGCCCACGTTGCGGACTGCCACGGTGGCGGTCTCCCGGCCCTCGTTGATGGTGATGGGCTGGTCGTTGAGGATGACCTCTCCGGGCCTCTCGGACGAACCACCCTCACTCGCCGCACCCTCCGCCGGCCTGATCGGCTGGTGGACGGACACGAGCTTGGTGCCGTCCGGGAAGGTGGCCTCGAGCTGGATGACGTCGATCAGGACGGCCACGCCGTCCATCACGTCGTCTTCGCTGAGGATCGTGGTGCCGAAGCTCATCAGGTCCTCGACCGTGCGCCCGTCGCGGGCGCCCTCCATCAGTTCTGCGGTGATGTAGGCAACCGCCTCGGGGTGGTTCAGCTTGACACCGCGCTCGCGACGACGTCGAGCGACTTCCGCTGCGACCACGATCAGGAGCTTCTCCTGCTCTCTCGGTGTGATCCGCACATTTCCTCCTAGGGTGAATCGTCGAACTTGGGAATGGGGTGGAGCTCCAGACTAGGCGAATGCGCTGGTCGGGGGAGACGTTCTCTTCTCGAATCTTTCGCATGAGAGCTTGTGGAAATTTGTTCTGGCAGCTCCGTTGTGGGCTTGGCCCGGGCGCCTCGCCTGTGAGCAGCGTTAATGTATGACCATAGCCGAGATCGGTGGGCCGCAGGCGGAGAACCGTGCAACTTTTCCCCACGTCCTCCATACAAAACACCCCCCGGAAACGTGGGGTGCTCGCTCAGGAGGCCGCGCCGTCTCGCGCCGTGCGCGAGGTGCTGCGATCAGCGCCATGCTCGCCGCTGGACGGGCGGGCTCACGGGTGAAGGAGAGCTGGGTCTGCCTGTACAGACGCCCTCTGCCGACGCTATCGGCGGCAGGTAAACAACAGAAGGTGTGTGGAGCTAAGGGGATTCGAACCCCTGACCTCCTCCATGCCATGGAGGCGCGCTACCAACTGCGCCATAGCCCCGTGCCCCGGTGTGCGGAGCGAGTTCAAGGATAGTCGCTCCGCGGGAGCGGCCACAAATCACCTGGCCCGTGATACCGAACACTCCGAGGTGCCCATCCCCCGTTTACCAGAGTTCCGCACCAATGTTGTGAAAGCGCAGTTGCCACGCCGGTGCGCGTTCCACCTGGTGCCCGAGCTCGGACCAGTGGCAGTTGTCGAGGCCGCGCAGGGGCCAGCCGCGTTCCGGATCGTCGCCCACCAGGCTCGTCATGAGGATGGTGAGCGCGGAGCCGTGCCCCACCACCACCAGTGTTTCCTCCTCGGCCAGACTCGCCGCGTGACGCGTGACCGCGGCGGTCATGCGCTCCGCCACATCCAGCTTCGGTTCAACGTCCATCTCCGCGGGAGGGCGGCCCGCCCGCCAGAGGGCGTACTCCTCAGCGCGGTAGGTCTCGAGCTCCAGGCGCGAGAGCCCCTCGAATCCGCCGAAGGCGCGCTCCCGGATCCGGGGATCCAGCGCCACCTCGATCCCGAGCCGCTCGGCGAGTTCGGATGCGGTGGCGTGAGCGCGGCTCAGGTCCGAGGAGACCAGGGCCCCCACGCGCCTGCCGGCGAGGAAACGCGGGAGCGCCTCGGCGCAGAGCCGCGCCTGTTCTCGACCCGTGGCATTCAGCTCGATATCGATCGTGCCCTGGACCCGGCCCGCCCGGTTGTACTCGGTCTGCCCGTGCCGCACCAGTACGATGCGCCCGGCCGTCACAGGGGCTCAGGCGCCGGACCCGCTCCGTCAGTGTCCGGCGGTAGCTCGATGACGGGGCAGTCGGACCAGAGGCGCTCGAGGGCGTAGAACTCGCGGTCTTCCTCGTGCTGCACGTGGCAGACGATCTCCCCGAAATCGAGCAGGACCCAGCGCGCCTGTTGGGTTCCCTCGCGTCGGACGGCCTTCACCCCGGCCTCCTGGAGCCGGTACTCGATCTCGTCCTGGATCGCCGAGACCTGGCGCTCGTTCGCACCGCTGGCCACCAGGAACACGTCGGTGAGGACGAGCCTTTCCGAGACGTCGAGTGCCACCACTTTCGTGGCCATCTTGCTGTACGCCGCCTTTGCGGCGATCACGGCGAGTTCTCGCGCGCGTTCGGTTGCCGTCACACATCTCCTCTGTCTACTGGACCATGGGCCACGGTGGTGGGCCCGTCTGCCGGTTCGTTCGAGTCCCTGCCCACCTGGCCGGAGGCCACGATCCACAGCAGGACTCCGATGATGAAGAACGCCACCACGAGGGCCACGTACCGGAGCACCGTGCCGAGCAGGGAGCCTCGGCTCTCCGGTTCGGCCGGGGCTGGCTGCTCGGGTTCCCCGACCAGGTCCGGCCACGCGGGCTCCCGGGCGACGGGCGCCGCCTCGGCCGCGGGTTCCGTCGCGGGTTCCGGTTCCGGTTCCTCGCGCTCGGCGGGCGGCGCATCGGCGGGCGGCGTGGGGGAAGCGAAGAGTGAAACCCGCTCGGGTGCCGCTGGTTCGTCGGGCGTGGCCTCGGCCGCGGGACCGTCGGGAACAGCCTCCAGCGATGCGCGGGTTTCCTCCATGGTCACGGGCGCGGGGACCTCCACGTCGTCCATGGGGACGTGGACGGAGCCGTAGGCCGGAATCGACGACGTGGTGGTCGGCTCCCGTACCGGACGGCGCGTAATCGCTCGTTCACCCGTCGATTCGGCTTCCGCCCGCAACTCCCGTGCGCGCTCCCGGAGTTCGCGGCGGGACAGGGGCTGTGAGCCCCCCACCGCCACCGCGGGCTGGGTGGGAGGGGCCGGTGGCCCAGGCTCCGGCGGGGGTGCGGACGCGGACTCCGGCGTCGGCGTCGAGACGGTCTCGGGTGGGGCAGGAGCGGACTCGGGCGTGTCCGCCGCGGCACGCTGGCGCTCGAGCTCACGCAGCTCGCGCCGGGTCAGGGGCCTCTCGCTCATGCGCGGACCTCCATCTCCGGGGCCGCGGTCAGATCACCGTTCAGTTCGCCCGCGATTCGCGCGGGGCGGCCTTCGGGGCCGATCGTGGGCCGGCTGCGGGCGTAGAGGGAGTACTTGTCGATGTACTGGACCACGCCGTCCGGTACCAGGTACCAGACGGGCTTGCCCGCGGCCACCCGCGAGCGGCAGTCCGTGGAGGAGATCGCCATTGCGGGGACCTCGAGCAGGGAGACGCCCTCCTCCGGGAGTTCGTCCGGAGAGAACTCGTGGCCCGGCCGGGTGACGCCCACGAAGTGCGCGAGCCGGAAGAGCTCCTCGGTGTCCTTCCAGGTGATGATCTGGTTCAGCGCATCGGCTCCCGTGATGAAGTAGAGGTCTGCGCTCGGGTACAGCCGGTGGAGCTCACGCAGGGTGTCGATCGTGTAGGTGGTGCCGGGACGCTCGATCTCGAGGCGGGAGACCGTGAAGCGCTTGTTCGAGGCAGTGGCCACAACGGTCATCAGGTACCGGTGTTCGGGAGAGGTGACGTCCCGATCCAGCTTGAACGGTTGCGCACCCGTGGGGATGAAGATGACCTCGTCCAACCCGAAGACGTCCTGCACCTCGGAAGCAGCCACGAGGTGGCCGTGGTGGATCGGATCGAAGGTGCCGCCCATCACCCCGATGCGGCGGCGGGACCCCGGCATCAGCGGTGGTTGGAGACGTTCCGGAATGCCCAGGTCACCGCGAGCAGGAACAGCAGGACAGAGAGGGCAATGACTCCAAACCAGATGGGGTGCATGGGGAGTGGGTTGACCGCCTCGTGGCCGGCCGCGAGTGGGGCGACTACCTGAAACAGTGAGGTGCTCACGGTCTCACAACCTCCAGAGAGAGAACAGATTGGGGCTCAAGTCTCGCACACTCGCCCCCTACTCGCGGATCTGCCCACTCCCGTGCACCGTCCACGTGGTGGTGGTGAGTTCACTGAGGCCCATGGGCCCGCGTGCGTGCAGCTTCTGGGTGGAGATTCCGATCTCCGCACCGAGGCCAAACTGGCCGCCGTCCGTGAACCGGGTCGACGCATTCACGATCAGGGCGGCGGCGTCGAGTTCCGTGGTGAAGCGGTGGGCGGCCGCCAGGTTCGAGGTGACGATGGCCTCGGTGTGGCCCGAGGAGTGCGCGCGGATGAACCGGATCGCCTCATCGAGCGAGTCCACCACGGTGACCGCGATATCGAGCGAGAGGTACTCGGTGTCCCAGTCCTCGTCCGTAGCAGGAACGCTCGCCACGCCGCCGAGTGCCGCCGCCGCGTCCGGGCACGCGTGCAGCACCACGCCCGCCTCCGTGAGCGAGCGGCCGATCGTGGGGAGGAACTCTCCCGCCACGTCCGCGTGGACAAGCAGGGTCTCGGCCGCATTGCAGACACCAGGACGTTGTACCTTGGCGTTCATCACAATCCGCTGCGCCATCTCGAGGTCTGCGGAGGCGTCCACGTACACGTGGCAGTTCCCCACCCCCGTCTCGATGGCGGGCACAAGGGACTCGCGCACCACGGTCTGGATGAGGTCCGCTCCCCCACGCGGCACGAGGACGTCCACGAGCCCACGGGCGCGCATCAGCTCCACCGCGCCCTCGCGGCCGAACTGGTCGATGGACTGCACGAGTTCGCGGGGCAGGCCGGCGGCTTCCACCGTGTCCTGGAGGACCCGCACGATCGCCGTGTTCGAGTAGATTGCGGCAGATCCGCCACGTAGCACCACGGCGTTGCCGGACTTGAGCGCGAGCCCCGCCGCGTCCACGGTCACGTTGGGCCGGGCCTCGTAGATCATGCCCACCACGCCCATGGGGACGCGGACCTGGCGGAGCTGGAGCCCGTTCGGGAGGGTGGAGCCGCGCACCACCTCGCCCACCGGGTCCGGAAGCGCCGCCACCTCGCGGAGCGCGTCAGCGATGCCCTCGATCCGCTCCGGCGTGAGTGTCAGCCGGTCCACGAGGCCGTCCGTCATCCCGGAAGCGCGGCCCGCCTCCACGTCCCGCTCGTTCCCCGCGAGGATCTCGCGGGTGGCGGCCACGAGGGCGTCCGCCATCGCGTTCAGCAGGGAGTCCTTGGTGGCGCGGGTGGCGGTAGCGAGGGCATGCGAGGCGTCCTTGGCGGCGCGGGCGATCTCGGTCACGGAGGCTGCGGTCATGCTTCCGAGGGTACCTGCGCGTCCGGTAGGTGGACAGGCGTGCCCGAAGTGCGGGCGACGGCGCAGCTCGCCGTCCTCCGCTACTCCCCGTTACCCGAGGTCAGGTGCCGGGGCGCCAGGTCGTCGCGGTGTACAACCGGGCGCGCGAAGGTCTCCCCCATCTCCACGCGGAGTTGGACCGAGGACTTCCCGGCCATACGCGCCACCTCGCCCGCGTCGTAGCCGGCCATGCCGCGCGCGAGTATCACCCCGGTCGCGTCCACGAGGTCCACCGGGTCGCCCGCCTCGAACCCGCCCTTCACGCCGGTCACGCCGGCCGCGAGGAGTGAGCGCTTGCCGTCGATCACGGCGTGGGCAGCTCCCGCATCGAGCAGGATCTGGCCGTTGGTGTTCGCCACCCAGGCGAGCCAGAGCCGCTTGTTGGAGCGGCGGTGGTCCGCCACGGCGAACCAGGTGCCGCTGCGCCCGAGCCGGAGTGCCTCCTCCACCGTCTCGGCGTGGGTGAGGAGCACCGGCACTCCCGAATGGGTGGCGATCATCGCCGCATCCAGCTTGGTGGCCATGCCACCGGTCCCCACTGCGGTACCGCGTCCGGAGACGCGGTAGTCCGAGAGTTCCTCCGGGCTGCCCACCACGGGAACGAGCCGCGCACCCTCCTCACGGGGGGGAGCCGTGTAGAGCCCGTCCACGTCCGTGAGCAGCACGAGCACCTGCGCAGCCACGAGGTTGGCCACGAGCGCCGCGAGCCGGTCATTGTCCCCGAAGCGGATCTCGTGGGTGGCCACCGCATCGTTCTCGTTGACGATCGGCACCACGCCGAGCTCAAGCAGCCGCTCGAGAGAGCGCAGTGCGTTCCGGTAGTGCTGCGGGCGGATCAGGTCCTCTGCAGTGAGGAGCACCTGCCCCACCTGCTGCCCGTGCCGCGCGAACGAGGTGGCGTAGTGCTGCACCAACAACCCCTGGCCCACCGAAGCCACAGCCTGCGCCGTGGCCAGGTCTCCCGGCCGCGAGGTCATCCCGAGTGGGCCCATCCCGGCCGCGATCGCGCCGGAGGTCACGAGCACCACCTGGTGCCCCCGTGCCCGGCGGGCAGCGAGCACGTCCACGAGCCGGTCGATGAACTCGAGGTTGAGTCCACCGCCCGGCAGGGTGAGGGAGGAGGAACCCACCTTCACCACGAGGCGGCGCGCGCGCACGATGTCCGTCCGCTCGATGATGGCGTTGAGCGGGCTGGTGGGGAGGCGGTTCTTCCGGGCATGCTCGGAGGCCTCGCGGATCTGCTCGGCGCTGCGTCGCGTCTCAGAGGCGGGGTTCCTAGTCATTGGTGGGGTCCGTCCAGATACCCTCGTCACGTTCGTCCGCCAGCTGGTCCCGTGCGGCCGTCTTCGCGTCCATCCGGTCCGTGAATCGACGACGGCGCTCGTCCCGTGTGGGCCGTGCGTCATCCTCGAGCCGTCCGTCGGTTCCCCGGGGGCCCAGGAGCTCCGCGCCCGTCACCATGGTCGGCTCCCAGTCGAAGATCACGCCACCCTCCGTGGGACCGATCACCACCGTGGCACCCGGCCGGGCGCCCGCGCGGTAGAGCTGGTCCTCCACGCCGAGGCGGGCGAGCCTGTCGGCCAGGTAACCCACGGCCTCGTCGTTTGCGAAGTCTGTCTGGCGCACCCACCGCTCGGGCTTGGCGCCGCGGATCTGGAAGAAGGGCCCGTCCGCACCCGACCTCTCCGCCACATCGAAGTCCGGTCGGTCCACCGCGCGGGGGCGGAGCACGGTGCGCTGGGGCTCCACCACGGCGGCTGCTGCCCGGTGCTCCCCCACCAGCCGGCCGAGCGCGTAGGTGAGGGGCTTCAGTCCCTCGCGCGAGACTGCGGAGACCTCGAACACCGGGTAGCCACGCTCCTCCAGCTCCAGGCGCACAAAATCCGCAAGTTCGCGCGCCTCGGGCACATCGATCTTGTTGAGCACCACCACGCGGGGCCGCTCCATCAGGGGAACCGCCGCCTCAAGGTGCGCGAGATCCTCGGCGTAGGCAGCGAGCTCGGCCTCGATCACCTCCAGGTCAGACACCGGGTCGCGGCCTGGTTCGAGCGTGGCACAGTCCAGTACATGGGCGATGATCGCGCACCTCTCGATGTGGCGCAGGAACTCGAGCCCGAGCCC
>JAAZBW010000197.1 GCA_012513625.1 Actinomycetales bacterium
CCGGAGGGTGTGGCCGCGTTGCGCCGCCGGGTGGCCGGTGGTTCTGCCGGTGACGATCCGGTGGACGGCGGCGCCGGACCGGACGGCGAACGTGGCGAGGGCGTCGCCCCGGACGCAGCCGTGACTGAGGCCGCGGAGACGGACGGCGAGCCCGCCGAGGGTGAGGCTGCGGGGGAGGGTGCGGGAGACGTCGTCGACGATGCACCCGCGATCCGCGCGATCACGATCACCTCCGCAGACGAGCAGTACTTCCCGGTGCTCGCGCGCACGCTCGGTGAGCCGGTGACCACGGCCTCCGCGGGCGGTCGCGAGGTGGTCCTCACCTCGCACGGCGAGACCGCGCCGGGCACGTTCGGCTGGGACGAGGGCGCGCTGCCGATCGTGCAGCTCATCGCGGGCGAGGACCGCAGCGTGTACGCCGTCTCGGACGAGGCCGCCACGGCGCGCACGTGGGGAACCGAGCGCACCATCGTGACGGGGGTGGGGGCGGAGGAGTCGTTCCCCGCGCTCGAGTCCGCCCTCGCTCCCCTCGATTCTGACGACGACGACGCCCGCGTCATCGCCTCCGTCTCACCCACCGCGGACCTCGAGGCCGTGAAGGCGGCGCTGCGCGCGCCCGCGGAGACGGGCCCGGCGCTGCTGCTGGATGCGTTGGGCATCGGCGCAGGATTCGCGGACTTCCTGGACGGCGCCGTGTCCGCCGAGGAGATGCCGGGAGCCCGCCTCTGGGAGCCGGCCACTGCGGGTCAGGTGTTCCGCGGCGTGCTGGAGGACGCGTTCGATGAGGCCGCGGACCTGAAGATGGTGGAACTCGCCTCCGACTTCGACGCCAGGTGGCCCGCCCTCTCGCGGTCCATCTCGGTGGTGAAGGCTGCGGCCGGTGGGGCGTTGATCGTGGCCGCCGCGCGGTCCACGAAGGCGTGGCGGTCTGCCGGCGCCCTGACGGGCGGGGTGCTGCTGTTGGATTCCCTCGCGGATGTGGTCTTGT
The DNA here is from genome assembly GCA_012513625.1 of Actinomycetales bacterium. Lineage (GTDB taxonomy): Bacteria > Actinomycetota > Actinomycetes > Actinomycetales > Actinomycetaceae > JAAZBW01. The sequence continues at coordinate 989 of JAAZBW010000197.1, forward strand.
ACGAATGGCTCCGCCGGAGGCGTGAGCGCTAGGAATTGGGTGGAGCGGGTGGCTAACCCTCCACGGGGGTAATCTCCCCGGTGTCTGCGGCGGAGAGGAAGATGCGCTCGTCTCGGCGGGCGCGGAGGTATCCATCCACGTAGCTCCTGACCGCCACCTCGGTGGGCACGTCCGTGCCGAGTTCCTGGCTGAGGTACCAGCGGTGCTCCAGGATCTCGTGGAAGATCTGCGGCGAATCGAGGCGGCCGCGCAGGTCACGCGGCACGAGCGCGATCGTGGCCTGGTAGACGTTCGTGAGCCACGCGTGCGCCACGAACTCCGGCGCATCCACCTCCCCGGAGAGGGCGCGGTACTCCTGCATGTCATTCAGCATGCGCTTCGCCTGGTTCTCCTCCACATCAAGGCCGGTGAGGCGCATGATCTGGCGGTGGTAGTGGCCCGCGTCCACCACCTTCGGCTTGATGCGGATGTGGGAGCCGTCCTCGTCCGTGGTCATCTCCAGTTCGTCCACGTCGTAGCCCAGTTGGTTCAACTGGTTCACCCGGTCAGTGACCCGCCAGCGTTCCTGCGCGGAGAGGGTGACGGTGCCGGTGACGGCATCCCAGAGCTCGTGGTAGCGCTGTTCGAGGCGGTCTCCCACCTCGATCACGTTCTCCTCCCTGCCGAGCAGGCCGCCGGCCTGGAGGTCCATGAGTTCGCCGATGATGTTGGTGCGGGCCAGGTCGATGTCATAGTGGCGCTGGCCGCGGGTGAGGTTCTCGTGGAGTTCGCCGGTCTCGGCGTCCACCACGTAGGCGGCGAACGCGCCGGCATCGCGGCGGAAGAGCGTGTTGGACAGGGAGACGTCTCCCCAGAAGAAGCCCGCCAGGTGGACGCGGACGAGCAGCACGGCGAGGGCGTCGATGAGGCGGAGCGCCGTTTCCGGGCGCATCTCGCGGGAGAACAGGGCCCGGTAGGGCAGCGAGTATTGCAGGTGCTGGGTGATGAGGGCGGAGTTCAGCTCCTCGCCGGTGGGATCGTGCCGCCCCGTGATCACACCCACGGGGGTGACGCAGGGAACGCCGATCCTGTTGAGGGACCGGAGCATCTCGTATTCGCGGTGCGCCACATGCGCGGAGATCTCCTTGACCGCGATCACCCCGCCGGAGAGCATCGCGAACCGCACCACATGGCGTGAGATTCCGCGGGGGAGCGCCACGAGTATGCTCTCCGGCCACTCCTCGAGGGGGGTCTTCCACGGGAGGTCGAGCAACGCCGGATCGAGCGTGGCGGCGGTGATCTGCAGCTGTGACGGCACGGGGACAATCCTAGGTGCGGGTCGGCGCCGCTGTCCCTCGCTGGGCACGGGCCCGCCGCCTCCGCCCGCTCTGAGCCGGAGACGCCGGAGGCCGCCTCCCACGTTGGGGAACCGGCCTCCGGGGGTCAGGCCACTAGGTGGCGCAGGCTCAGGCGTCGATGCGCTCGCCGCTCACGGCGTGGAACGCATGCATTCCGTGCGGCTCGATGCGGACGTAGATGGTGGAGCCCTTGTCCGGCACCTTGCGCGGATCGATGCGAACCACGAGCTGATCCGAGTCGTCCCCGGAGCCGAGCTCCGAGGACTCGGCGGCGCGGCCCACGAGTTCGCCGTACACGTAGGCATCGGAGCCGAGCTCCTCCACCAGGTTCACCATCACGGGAATGGTGTCCGGCGCCGGCGCATCCACCACCTCGAGGGCCTCGGGGCGGAAGCCGATCGTGATCGTGTCACTGCCGGCGGCGGCACGGAGTTCGCGGGTGATCGGCAGGTTAGCGTCGCCGAGTGTGGCGTGGTCGCCTTCGATCTTGAAGGTGCCGATGTTCATGGCGGGAGAGCCGATGAATCCTGCCACGAACACGTTTTCGGGGCGGTCGTACATGTCCCGCGGGGTGCCCACCTGCTGGAGGAGGCCGTCCTTGAGCACGGCGATCCGGTCACCCATGGTGAGGGCTTCGGTCTGATCGTGGGTCACGTACACGGTGGTGACGCCGAGCCTGCGCTGCAGGGAGGCGATCTGCGTACGGGTTTGCACGCGGAGCTTCGCGTCCAGGTTGGAGAGCGGCTCGTCCATGAGGAACACCTGGGGCTTGCGCACGATTGCGCGGCCCATCGCCACACGCTGACGCTGGCCGCCGGAGAGGGCCTTCGGCTTGCGGTCCAGGTACTGCGAGAGGTCCAGCATCTTGGCGGCCTCTTCCACGCGCTGGCGGATCTCGGCCTTGGGGGTGCCCGCGATCTTGAGGGCGAATCCCATGTTGTCCGCCACGGACATGTGCGGGTACAGGGCGTAGTTCTGGAAGACCATCGCGATATCGCGGTCCTTCGGCTGGATGTCCGTGACATCCCGATCGCCGATCATGATGCGGCCGGAGTTGACCTCTTCCAGGCCCGCGAGCATGCGCAGCGAGGTGGACTTGCCGCATCCGGAGGGGCCCACGAGGACGAGGAACTCGCCGTCCTGGATCTCGAGATCGAGCGCGTCCACTGCGGGGCGCTCGGAGCCCGGGTAGATGCGGGTGGCTTTGTCAAAAGTGACTGAACCCATGGTGATGAATCCCTTCACCGGCAGGAACGTGCCGGACGATCCGTTGTGGAGGGTGTCAATTGTCTACATTGACACGACCGAGAAAACGGCCTGATTGGATTCTCTCACACCAATGCAAATCCGGCCCGTGGCTCGCGCTTTACCTTTCGTCGCCCACCGCACTACCCACTGCGGACCTGAGGGGTGGCGAGCGGCGGCGCTCCCGTCCGCGGGCACGCTCCCGTCCGCGGGGCCCGGCTCAGCGAGCGGCGGGCCCCGGCCCCAGCACACAGCGAGCGAGGGAGGGCAGGAGTCCGCGCCCGCCCCCTGTGTCACCATGAGGGCATGGAGGAGATCGGCGGCTACCGGCTTGTGCGCCGGCTCGGCGCCGGTGGCATGGGCACGGTCTGGGAGGCGCTCGACGCCGAGGACCGCGCCGTGGCCCTCAAGGTCCTCCACCCCCACATCTCGCAGGATCCGGGTGCCCGCCAGCGCCTCGAACGTGAGGTCCGGCTCCTCCACCGTGTGCGTGGCCCGCGCATTGCCCGCGTGCTGGACGCCGAGGTGGAGGCCTCCGAGGCGTTCGTGGTCACCGAGCTGATCGACGGTCTCACCCTCGAGGAGGACGTCCGCGCCCGCGGCCCCTTCACCCCGAACGAGCTCGCCAACCTCGCCCGCGGCCTCTCTGAGGCGCTCCACACCATCCACGCGGCGGACGTGGTCCACCGTGACCTCAAACCCTCCAATGTGATGATCAGCGCCACCGGGCCCGTGATCATCGATTTCGGGATCGCCCAGGTGGCCGACGACGTCCGCCTCACCCAGACCGGCATGGTCACCGGCACTCCCGGCTACCTCGATCCGGAGATCGTGGACGGCGCCCCGCCGAGCTCCACCTGCGACTGGTGGGCGTGGGCCGCCGTGCTCGTGTTCGCCGCCACCGGCCGCCAGCCCTTCGGCACCGGCCCGCACGCCGCCATCTTCCACCGCCTCCACACGGGCGCCGTGGATGTGGAGGGCCTCGAGCCCGCCAGCGCCGCCGCCCTCCGCGCCGCGCTCCTCCCCAGTTCCACGGGCCGCCTCCATCCCGCCGCCGTCCTCGCCACCCTGGAGGGCCGCATCTCCCGCAGTGACCTCACCCGGGAACTCGTGCAGCTCGGCCTCGACGACGACGCCCACCCCGCCCCGCCCATCTCGATCCCTCCGTCGGGCTCGTCTCCCGTCACGCCCGCCCACCAGGCCGGCGCCGCCCATACCCGCGCGCTGCCGCACGGCGTGAACCCCACCCGTGCGCTGCCGCAGGGCGGGGACTCCACCCGCGTGGCGCCCGCGCCCGATCCGAATCGCACGCGTGCGGTTCCGGCGCCCGGCTACGGGACGGAGGCTCCGGCGTCGGGAAGTACGGCCGTGATGGGTCCGGGGTACGGCCAGGACCAGACGCGCGTGGCGTCGTCCGGCTACGCACCGCCTGGCTATGGAACCCCCGGTTACGGACCGGCCGGCAGCGGGCTGGCTGGTTACGGAACGCCTGGTTACGGACCGGCCGGCGGCGGGCTTGCCCCGCCCGGCCCGGGTTACGCGCCGGATCCGTACGCGCACCCCGGCGCGGCGCCGCCCCCGCAGCAGGTGCCGGAGTGGCTCGTGCCGGCTGCGTCGAGGTCCGGGATGGTGGCGTCGATCGGGCTGCTGCTCGCGGCGCTCGGGATGGTGTGGCCGGGGCCGGTGCTGCTCGCGTTCGCGGTGCTGCTGCTCGTCTCGGCGGCGACGGGCTACGGGGTGCGATCCCTGCGGGGCACGCGCCTGAGACGGGGTCTACGCTCCGGGGACCTCGCACGCTCTGCGCTCGCGGCCCCCTGGCACCTGCTGCGCGGGCTCCTGCTGGTGGTGTTTCTCCTGGGGGTGGGGCTCGGTATCGGGTGGATCATCCTGCAGGGGGCCTTCCTCACCGTGCCGGAGCTTCGGGATGCGGAGAGCCAGATCGCGGATCACATTGCGATGGGCGGCGGGGCGGGCCTCGTGATGCTGACCTCGTGGTTCACGCCCGGGGCGGAGCGGGTGCGGGACGGGGCGCGCACGGTGCTGGGGGCCGCGTTCCCTTTCCGGACGATGCGGGTGGTGCTGATACTGCTCTGCTGCGCACTTGCGGTGCTGGTGGTGGGATTCGTGCTGATGGGCTCGCTGAGTGGCATCCACTGGGCGCCCGTGCCGGAACCGGTCTGGCTCTGAGCGGCCATGCCGGCGTCATAGGCTGGGGGCGTTCCAGGTTCACCGTCTTTCTGGCGCGTGCGAACCGCCCGCGCCGGACACCCAGGAGGAATAGTGGCACGCGCCGAAGAGACCCCGCGGCTGAGTAAGCAGGAGCGCCGCGAGCGGGCGCGCGAGGAGGCGCGCCGGATCCGGGAGGAGCAGGCGCGGCGGGAGAAGCGCAACCGCAGGCTGATGATCGGCGGAACGCTCGCGCTGATGGCGATCATGGCGGTGGTGGTGACCCTGGTGGTGATCAACTCCGGCAAATCCCCGCTCGAGGGTGTGGCTGCACCCGAGGGTTCCGATGAGCACGGCGGCATCTCCGCCAGCACCTCCCTCTCGGTGGAGCCGGGAGAGGGCGAGCCCGTGCGGGTGGACGTCTACTCCGATTACACCTGCTCCTGGTGCGAGGTGTTCGAGCAGCTGCACGCCCAGCAGATAGTGGAACTCTCCGAGTCCGGCCAGGCCGAGTTCTGGATCCACCCGGTGGCCACCCTCGATGGCACGGGAGACTTCTCCGGCTACTCCGGTCTCGCCGTGAACGCCTCCGCCACGGTGGCGCAGCACGCGCCAGAGCAGTGGTTGGACTTCCACGCGGCACTCTTCACCCCGTACTCGGACGCG
>JAAZBW010000198.1 GCA_012513625.1 Actinomycetales bacterium
ATCCAGGGCTTCTTCGACGGTCCGGTGGACCACCTGTTCGCGATGCCGATCCTCACGGACTACGTCCGCACCCGCGTGGACGTCAACAACCTCGCGATCGTCTCCCCGGATGCGGGCCGCATCCGCGTGGCAGAGCAATGGTCGGAGAAGATGGGCGGCGCGCGCCTCGCGTTCGTGCACAAGACGCGGGACATCACGCGGCCCAACCAGGCGGTGGCAAACCGCGTGGTGGGGGACGTGGAGGGCCGCACGGCCGTGCTCGTGGACGACATGATCGATACGGCCGGCACCATCGCCGAGGCCGTCCGCGTGGTGCTGGCCTCGGGTGCCACCGAGGTGATCGTGGCCGCCACGCACGGAATCCTCTCCGATCCGGCCGCACGGCGGCTCGCCGAGTGCGGTGCCCGAGAGGTGATCATCACGGACACGCTTCCCATCGCCCGCGAGAAGCACTTCGCCGGGCTCACCATTCTCCCCATCGCCCCGCTGCTTGCGCGTGCGATCCGTGAGGTCTTCGACGACGGATCGGTCACCTCGCTCTTCGACGGCGTCAGCTGACCCAGACCCCCCACCCACCACTTTCCGCCGACTGTGTGGTTGAGTGTCCCGAAACCCCCGCCGACTGTGTGGTTGAGTTTCCCGAAACCCCCGCCGACTGTGTGGTTAAGGCCAGGCCGCGGCAGTTCCTGACCCCGGGGTGCGGGTGTCACATCCCGCTGGCGCCGTCGCGCGTAGCGGAGGTCACGCCATCCGGCTTTGTTCCGGGCCCGGCGCGGCCGGTAGTATTGACCCTGTTGCCTCGGCGAGGGAAGTCGAACGGGTGAGAACCCCGCTTCCGTGATCGACGCGGTGGGTCACATCCGTGCGATGTCCCGCGCCGAGGATGACTCCACCAGCGAGAGGAATAATCCATGGCTGCCAACAAGCTCAGCGTCTCCAAGCGAACCGAGTTCGGTAAGGGCGCTGCCCGCCGCTCCCGCCGCGCCGGCCTCATCCCGGCCGTCCTGTACGGCCACGGCACCGAGCCGGTGCACGTCGCGCTCCCGTCGCACGACACCTTCCTGATCGTCCGCTCCTCGCGCAACGCGATCATCGAGCTGGACGTGGAGGGTGACGAGGTGATGGCGCTCGTCAAGGACGTGCAGATCGACCCGGTGGTCCGCCACATCGAGCACCTCGACCTCATCATCGTGAAGCGCGGCGAGAAGGTCACCGTCAACGTGTCCGTCATCACCGAGGGCGAGCCCGCCCCCGGCACCGTGCACCAGGTGGAGGTCATGGAGCTCGCCGTACTCGCGCCGGTCACCTCCATCCCCGAGCAGATCGTGGTGGACATCGAGGGCCTGGAGGACGGCACGGTTATCCGGGTGAGCGATCTGGTGCTGCCGGACGAGGTCACCACCGAGATGGACCCGGAGAGCCCGGTAGTTATCATCTCGATCCCGAGGGCCGAGGAAGAGCCGGAGTCCGAGGAGGGCGAGGACGCCGAGGGCGAGGACGCCGAGGGCGAGGAGTCGGCCGAGGACGCCGAGTAGTCGGACCTCGAACATCCGGCCACGCGCCGGAGTACTCCGGGCGGGGAGGGCACGGACGTGCCCTCCCCGCCCGGTTCTGGCACCATTGCGATCGGTGCCCGGTGCCCGGTGCCCGTGCCGAGGGCCGGGATGCGGGACAAGGGAGGGGTGGTGCATGGCTGAGAAATGGCTCGTGATGGGCCTCGGCAACCCCGGTGACCGCTACGAACGCACCCGGCACAACGTGGGCCAGATGGTGGTGGACGTACTGGCGCACCGAGCGAGGGCGAGGTTCCAACGGCACCGCTCGCGCGCCGTCGTCGCCCCCGTACGGATCGGAATGCTTCCCGGAGGCGCGCCCGGACCGCAAGCGATCCTGGCGAAATCCACCGGTTACATGAACCTCTCCGGCGGCCCGCTCGCGGCGCTCGCCCGCGCTGAGGGGATCGAGGTGGACCGCATCCTCGTGATCCACGACGAACTCGACCTGGTGCCGTTCGAGCTGCGCCTGAAGTTGGGCGGCGGCGAGGGTGGCCACAACGGGCTGAAGTCGATCTCGCAGCACCTCGGCAGCCGGGACTACGCGCGCCTCCGGATCGGCATCGGGCGTCCGCCCGGCCAGATGGATCCGGCGGACTACGTGCTGCGGGAGTGGCGCGGCAAGGAGGCCGAGGAGGCGCTCGTCACGGTGGTGGAGGCCGCCGATGTGGTGGAGTCAGTACTGGTGAACGGCCTCGCGAAGGCCCAGATGGAGCTGCACGCCTCATGAGCATGCGTGGTTTCGGAGGTGGCGGCGGGGGCGCCGGCTACGCCTCGTCCTTCCGGAAGGACGCCTCGGTCACCCAGCACCGGATCGCGCGCGGCACCACCCGGCGCGTGGCGGGCTACGCGAAGCCGTACCTCCGTCAGATCATCGCCTTCCTGCTGATCAACATCGCATCCTCGCTCCTGGTGGTGGCAACGCCGCTGCTGCTCCTGCGCATCATCGATGACGCCGTGGATAATCGGGACACGCGGCTCGTGATCATCCTCGCCTCGCTCGTGGCGGCGGTGGCGATCGTGGAGGCTCTGCTCGGATTGGTGCAGCGCTGGTTCTCCTCCAGGATCGGCGAGGGCCTTATCTACGATCTGCGCACGGACGTGTTCGACCACGTCCAACGGCAGTCGATCGGGTTCTTCACCCGTACGCAGACTGGCTCACTGGTCTCGCGGCTGAACTCGGATGTGATCGGGGCGCAGCAGGCGTTCACCTCCACGCTCTCCTCGCTGGTCTCGAACGTGGTGACTCTCGCCGCCGTGCTGATCACCATGCTGGCGCTCTCGTGGGAGATCACCCTCATCTCGCTCGCGGTGGTTCCGCTCATCCTGCTGCCCGCCAGGCGGGTGGGACGCCGGCTCGCGGCACTGCGCCGGGAGTCCATGGGATACAACGCCGAGCTGGGCTCCATGATGACGGAGCGCTTCAACGTGGCGGGCGCCCTCCTGGTGAAACTCTTCGGTACTCCGGAGACGGAGCACGTGGAGTTCGCCTCACGCGCCGCCGCGGTGCGGGACATTGGCGTGCAGCAGGCCATGAGCAGCCGGGTCTTCTTCACCGCCCTCGGAGCGATGGCCTCGATCGCCACCGCCCTCGTGTACGGGCTCGGCGGCGTGCTCGCGATCCAGGGTGCGCTCACCGTGGGAACGCTGGTGGCCTTCGCCGGGCTGCTCGGCCGCCTCTACGGCCCCGTTACCGCCCTGTCCAACGCGCAGGTGGACGTGATGACCGCGCTCGTCTCGTTCGAGCGGGTTTTCGAGGTGCTTGACCTGCAGCCCATGGTGAGCGACGCGCCGGACGCGCGCCCGCTCCCGGGCGGCCCGATCGGCATCGAGCTGGACCACGTCACCTTCACCTACCCGAGCGCTTCCGAGGTCTCGCTGCTCACCCTTGAATCCGGACGCGCGGACCGCGAGCCGGACACGCCGCCGGATCCGGACGCGCCGCTCACGAAGGACTTCGGCCGCTCCTCGATCGACAAGGCCACGCTGAGGGACGTGTCCTTCGATGTTCCGGCCGGCCAGATGGTGGCCCTCGTGGGCCCCTCCGGCGCCGGTAAGTCCACGGTCACGAGCCTCATCACCCGTCTCTACGATGTGGGCGAGGGCGCCGTGCTCGTGGGTGATGTGGACGTGCGCGGGCTGCTCTCCGAATCGCTTCGCGGCGCGATCGGCGTGGTCACGCAAGACTCGCACCTCTTCCATGCCACCATCCGGCAGAACCTCGGCTATGCCCGGCCCGGTGCCACCACCGAGGACATGTGGTCCGCGCTTGACGACGCGCAGATTGGCGCGTTCATCCGTCGCCTTCCGGACGGGCTGGACACGATCGTGGGAGACCGCGGCCACCGGCTCTCCGGTGGAGAGAAGCAGCGCATCGCGATCGCACGGGTGCTGCTCCGTTCTCCGCGGATCGTGATCCTCGACGAGGCCACCGCCCACCTCGACTCGGAGTCCGAGGCCGCTGTCCAGCGCGCCCTCGACACCGCGATGGAGGGCCGCACCTCGCTCGTGATCGCGCACCGGCTCTCCACCGTGCGCGCCGCGGACAAGATCGTGGTGCTTGAGCGCGGCTGCGTGGCCGAGCAGGGCACCCACTCTGAGCTCGTGGCGCGGGGCGGCCTCTACGCCGAGCTATACGCCACGCAGTTCGCCGAGTGACTGCCGGTTCTGCCGCGTAGTCCGCGCACATTCTGCCGGAGGTCGGTGCTACGGCCGCTGCCACCCCGGCACCGGTCCCGGCTCCCGGGGCGGGAAGGGGAAGTGCGCCTCCTGACCGTCGACGACGACCGGCGGAGGCGCGTGCATCACCTCGCCGAAGTCCGAGCTCGCGTGCCGTATAGGGAGGGTGAGCTCCGCCGTCGGGCCCTGGGCCGGAGTACCACGGCGGAAGAGCTCGGACGCC
>JAAZBW010000199.1 GCA_012513625.1 Actinomycetales bacterium
GGGATTGAAGTGGCCGCCCGAGATGTGGCCCACGGCGTAGGCCATGGTGAGAACGGTGAGGCCGAATGCGAGGGCCACGCCGAGGAAGCCGATGCCCATGTTCACGCCGGCGGAGCCATCGAGGACCTGGGCCGCGAAGATCGCGGTCAGAACGGTCTCTGCGATCAGGACGGCCACGAGCGAGTAGCCATCTGGGGATCGTTCGGCGTAGCCGTTGCTGGCAACACCGCCGGCCACGGCATCGAAGCCCTCGCGGCCGGATGCGATCGCGTAGAGCACGGCCCCGGCCGCCGAGGCGCCGATCACCTGCACCGCCATGTAGGGCGCCACGGAGCGGCCGTCGATCCGGCCAGCGAGCAGCGCCCCGAGCGTGACCGCGGGATTGAAGTGGCCGCCGGAGATGTGGCCCACGGCGTAGGCCATGGTGAGGACGGTGAGGCCGAAGGCGAGGGCCACGCCCAGGAAGCCGATGCCCATGTTGACGCCGGCGGAACCATCGAGGACCTGCGCCGCGAAGACCGCGGAGCCACAGCCACCGAAGACGAGGACGAAGGTGCCGAGGAACTCGGCCACGAGTCGCACGGAGAGGTTGGAGTGCATGACATGCTCCTGGTTCTGGGGGTCGCCCGAGAGGGCCCTGCCGGTGCCGATGGTAGTGCCCGGCCCTCGGGAGGAGCCGAGGTAGCGGGTGACACACCGCGGGCTAGACACACGGTGGACGAAAACCGTTCCCGGAGGCGGTCGCCGCTCAGCCGCCGAGGCTGAGGCGTGCCACAACCTCGTGGCGTGCAGAGCGCCGCGGGCCCTCGCCCAGGAAGCTCTGGATCAGGTGGATCTCATCCACCTCCCAGGAGGAGGAGTAGAAGGTGTCCAGCACGCGGAGCCATTTCGTGGCGTCGCGGCCACCGGCGGGCCGCGCCAGCGTCAGGTGTGCGCGGAACGGCTTGCCGTCCGGAGTGGCGCCTGACTTGTTGGCGGCTGCCCGGGCGCCCACGGCGAGGCGGCCGAGGGGCTCCACCGCCTCCGGGTTCACGCCCAACCAGAGCACAGAGGCGCGGGAGGGGTCCGGGAACGCGCCCGCCCCCGTGAGACGGGCAAGGAACGGCGGGACCCGACCCGCGGCCGTGCCGAGGCGCTCCACCAGTTCGTCCACGCGGTGGTCCGGCACGCGGTCCATGAACGCGAGCGTGAGGTGCCAGTTCTCGGGCCGGGTCCAGGACATGCCGTCGCGGGGTTCGAGGAACTCCACGAGCTCCTCGATGACATCGGAGGAGGGGCGGACCGCCACAAACATTCGCATAGGACGCGCTACGCGCTCTCGCTCCAGTTCGGGTCGCGGCCGAACCAGGCCGCAAGCCGGTCGGTGGGAGTGGCGTCCGCGAGGACGTCCACTGCTCCTGCGAACGGCAGTCCCTCACGGGACGCCTCGTCCGGCCCCATGCGCGACCGGGAGTCGTCGAGGGTGGTGTGGGCGGCGTCGAGGGGCGGTTGAAAGTGCACGCCGATCGCCTTGGCGAGGTCCCACGTGTGTACCAGGAGGTCAGCGGTGATCAGCCGGACGAACGCGTCCCGGGTCATCTCACCGAGACGCGTGTGAATGCGTACCTCGCCGTCCTGTACCCGGTCCACCGCCTGGAGGAACAGGAGGGTGGCGGACTCGAAGCCGGTGGCCGGCACGGCGGCGAGCTGTCCGGCGTCGAGCTCGTGCGCTCCGGAAAGGGTCTCGGTCGCCAGGAGAAGGCCACCGAACACATGCTCGGCGAGGTCCTGCACATCCCAGAGGGCACAGGGTGTGGCGCGCGGCAGGTCCGAGGGCGCCACCGCCTCCCACACCGGACGGGCGGCCACCACGGTCGCATGGGCATTGTGCTTGACCTGTGCGCTCATCTCTCCAGATTACAGTGACGTGGGTCACCTGTGGGGGTGCTGTCGGCGCCCGATCGCCGGAAGCAGCGTGAGTGGGAGTCTCATTCCCGACGGCGTGGGCTGGTTCCGTCGAGGCCGCACCCGCCAGCGAGTGCCGGTGCACGGGGGTGCCCCTACGCTGCCCGTATGGAGAAGCTCGTACTGACGGTCCTTGGCCACGAACGGCCCGGTCTCATCGCCGCCCTCTCCGAGGCAGTGGCCGATCACGGCGGCAACTGGATGGAGAGCCAGCTGAACGTGCTCGCCGGCAGCGTGGCCGGCATTGTGGTGGTGGAGGTGCCGCGCCTGCAGGGAGCGGACTTCCGGGAGGCACTCGTGGAGCTGAGGGAGCGGGTGGGTCTCACGGTCACCACGGAGCTCGCACCCGAGGTGGGCGAGGACGAGGGCGAGGTCCGCTCCGTGCACGTGGTGGGCCAGGACCGGCCCGGCATCATGTCCGAGATTTCCTCGGCACTCGCCTCGTGGGGTGTAACGATCACGAACCTCGTCACCTTCTCCGAGGAGACACCCATGGCGGACGGCACCGTCTTCACCGCCGCCCTCCTCATCACGATCCCGCCCGAGGTGGACGAGAACGACGTCCAGGCCGTGATCGAGGGCCTCTCCGGAGACCTGATGGTGGAGTTTGACGAGCTCGATGATCTCGCGGACCTCGACGACGAGGACGGCCCCGAAGACCTCAGCTCCCTCATGCGGGAGATGCTCAACGGGCTCGGCTTCCACGACGGCGTCGACAACGAGTTCGGGGGCGGCGAGGAGGATGAGTGGGACGGCGAGGATGCCGGTGCCGTTGAGGGTTCCGCCGCCGCTGTGGAGGGTCGCGCCAGTGAGGGCGAGGGCGGCGGGGACCCCGCCCGCCCCTGATCCGCTAGCCTCTCCGAGGGATACCGAGTAGCTGAGGGAGATGAGAGCGGCCATGACGGCGTGCTTCGACCGTGAGAAGTACCCGACCCTCCAGTCCCGGGCCATCAACGAGAGACGGGCCGCGTTCGGCGGCAAGCTCTACCTCGAGATGGGCGGCAAGCTTTTCGATGATCTCCACGCCTCCCGCGTGCTGCCCGGCTTCACGCCGGACAACAAGATCGAGATGCTGGAGACGATCAAGGACGAGGTCGAGATCGTCATGGTGGTCTCTGCGGCGGACCTCTCCGGCACCAAGTCCCGTGCGGACCTCGGCATCCGGTACGACGAGGACGTCCTGCGCCTGATAGACGCGTTCCGGGAGCGCGACCTGTACGTGGGCAGCGTGGTGGTGGCCCAGCTGGCTGGGGACAACCCGCAGGCCCGGGAGTTCCGCCGCAAGCTCGA
>JAAZBW010000200.1 GCA_012513625.1 Actinomycetales bacterium
AAGCCCGAGGCCGAGCACGGCCACGATCCAGCCCACGCGCACCGTCCGCGCCCGGAAGGTGGGCCGGACGAACGCGAGCACGGCGATCGCGAGCCCGAAGCCGGCGGGCGCCCACCACAGCCACACCACCCACTCCGGCAACCCGCCGAGGCCCGCAAGGTCCGCAGGAAAGCCCATCAGCGTGGCGAGCGGCGTGGCGGGTTCGTAGCCGAGCGGCACGCCCGGAGTGGCGGCGAGCAGCTCCCACTCGCCCGTGCGCACCACCTCGATCAGGAGCGGTGCGAGCAGCGCGAGGGCGGGCAGTGCGAGGAACCAGGTGGTTCTGCGAGCCGTGCTGATCAGGAGCCCGAGCCACAGCAACAGCGCGAGCGGCAGCAGCGCGGGGGTGGCCGCGCACACGGCTGCGAGCAGGAGCGCCGCGGCTGCGCCCGCGCCGAGCGAGGGACGCGTGGTGGCCACCGGGTCAACCGGCGCGGGGAGCGTGATGGTCTCCCGTTCCGGTGCGACGTCCCGCGACCCTGCGACGTCGGCTGACCCTCCGACGTCAGCCGACCCTCCGACGTCAGCCGACCCTGCGACGTGAGGTGACCCTGCGTCGTCGGCAGGCTGTGCCACGGGAGGTGACCCTGCGTCGTCGACAATCCCTGCGACGCTCCCACCCTCCGCGAGCGGTGCGCCGGCGGGTACGGGCGAGCCTTCCGGCTCAGGGCCCCCGGCGACGTGGACCACGCGGCGCGCCCCCACCATGCCGGAGAGGATCACGTCACGGCGCGCGTGGCCGGTGGCGCGGCGCAGCGCGATGAGGAGGAACGGGAGGAGGACGTGGGTGAGGGCGGGGCCGAGCCGGCCCTGCAGGACCGCGAACTGGAGGGTGGGCGCGAACGCCCAGAGCACTGTGGCCCATACGCGCAGGCCCACGGAGCGGGTCACCGTTCCGGCGGCAAACCACGCGCCCACGGCGGCGAGTGGAACGGCGAGCAGCACCAGGCCGGTGGCGGCGGTGCCGAGCGTGATGCCCGAGAGGAGGGGGAGGAGGCCGAGGCTCCAGAAGGGGTCGGCGGGGCCGGGGAGGCCGTCGCCCACGGGGATCCAGCCGGAGGTGGCGAGCTGGAAGAGGTCTCCCAGGCGGGCGCCGCTCGGCAGGAGGGCGCCGCCCGTGAGCTGGCCCTCGCCGAGGAAGCGGGCGAGGCCCACACCCGCGAGGACGGTGATGAGGAGGGTGAGCGAGATTCCGGTGAAACGGCGGCGGTCCGCGAGCTGGGCGCGCTCCCGCAGCTCCAGTTCCGAGGGTGCCTCCACGAGGCGGCGCGCCTCCGAGGCCGCCCGGCGCTGCTCCCGCTTCTTCCGCCGGATCTCGGAGGATGAGACCTCGAGCTCGGTGAGGCGCGCGTTGGGAACCACCCGCTGGGAGGCGAGCCGGCGGCGTCCCGCCACCCACAGGTCCGGCCGCGAGAGCACGGCCACCCCGGCGGAGAGTTCCGCCCGGGCGCGCCCCAGGTCCTTCATCGCGAACCGGGCGAGTGCGCGGGCAGGCGTGAGGAACAGGAGGCCAAGCGCCACCAGGGGCAGCTGCCAGCCCGGCACGGCGAGCAGCCAGTTGTAGAGCTGGGCGCGGCGCCGCGCGCCGAAGGATCGCGCAAAGTCTGGCGTGGTGGTCTTCTGGGGGCCGTGCCCGTAGGTGCGAAGGCCCTGGTAGGAGGCCCGCACGTGGCGGACAGCGGCCTGGGGCACCACCACCACGCGGTACCCGGCGAGGCGGGCGCGGCGGCAAAGCTCCAGCCCGTCCCCGAATGGGCCGAGCGCCGGATCGGTGCCCTCCAGCCGGGTCCACACGTCACGGCGCACGATCGCGCCCGCGAGGCCCACGGCGAGCACGTCATCCACGGAATCGTGCTGGCCCTGATCGATCTCGTCCTCATCGATGGGGTTGAAGCGCCGTGCGGAGCGCGTGGCGTGGATACCCACCTCGAGGAGGTGCTGCGGGCGCGCCCAATCGAGCTGCTTTGCGCCCGCGATCCCGATGGAGGGGCCGGACTCCCCCACCCGCACGAGTTCCTCGAGGGCGGTGGGCTGGGGCGCCGAATCGTCGTGGAGCAGCCACAGCCAGCCGGCGGTGGTGTCCGGGTGCACGATCGGCACCTCACCCGTCCGGTTCTCGTGGAGCCGGTCCGCCTTCTGCTGCGCCTCCGTGTTGAGCACGAGGCCGCGCTTGACCGCGTCTCCGAAGTTGGTGGACTCGGGCGCGCGCAGCACGCGCACCATGGTGAGGGCGTCGAGGCCGAGTTCGGTGGCGAGCCCTCGCACGTCCTCTCCCGTACCGAGGTCCCGGCCCTGTGCGTAGATGTCCACCACCACGAGGCGGGTGGGGGGCATGGTCTGCGCGGCAACTCCCTCGAGGGTGTTACGCAGATAGGGGGTAACTCCGCAGGTCACCACCAGGGCGGTGACCTCAGGGCGAGAGGATGTGTGCTCCAGCATCAGGCTGGACGACGATCAGACAGCGCGGCGGCGGATCCGACGGCGCTCACGCTCGGAGAGGCCACCCCAGATACCGAAACGCTCATCGTTCTCCAGCGCGTAGGAGAGGCATTCCGCCCGCACCTCGCACGAGGTGCAGACCCTCTTGGCCTCGCGGGTGGAGCCGCCCTTCTCCGGGAAGAAGGCCTCCGGATCGGTCTGTGCGCACAGGGCCCGCTCCTGCCAGCCGAGCACACCCTCATCCATCATGTCCACGAGGCGCAGTTCGTTGCTGGGCCGGAGGGCCGGCGCGGAGTGCTGCGTTCGCGGGTCTGTGAACGGTCCTTCACCGAGTACGTTCCACATTCGCGTGAGCTCCTTCCGCATGCCGTGCCCGCCAGGGTCCCTGGGCTTCGGCGCCTTAGACCGGGGTAACGGCGTCCTGACCTAAATTACATCGGTGTAATCCGCTCGCGTCAAGCGGAATGGAAGTCACGGATCGGTGACTTCGGCGTGTCGTGCGGCGTGTTGTCAGGGGTGACGTGGAACATTGGCCCGCTGCACCTGTGCGCTCTGAGCCCGGGGAGCAGCCTACGCTGGTCCCATGCAGCTGAGCAGCCCCGCCGGACGCGTGCCCGCCGGCACCGCCGGCCTCCTCGCGTTACTCTCCCGTAGCCCCTGGCCTGCACTGACGCAGTACGGCCGTCCCGACGGCGGAGGCTCGCCCTCCGTGGGCACGTCCGGTGCCGCCCCGCTCGAGCGGGTGGAGCTGTCCGGCAAGGTGATCGCCCAGTGGGCCTACAAGTGCGCGAACCTGCTCTGGGAGGAGGGCCTCGGCCCCGGCGACCTCGTGGCCCTCGACGTCTCCCCCTCCTGGCGCGCCGTCCCCTGGGCACTCGGCACGTGGCTGCAGGGTCTCACCCTCTCCACCACCCCCGATCCGGCCGCGCAGGTGACCGTGACGGACCTGCCGGGCGGCGCCGTCGGGGATCTGGTGGTGGCCCTCACCCCCGATCCGCTCGCGCTCGCGTGGGAGGGGGACCTGCCTCCCGGGGTTCTCGACGGCGCCGCGGACGTGGCCGGGCAGGCGGACCTACCGCTCGGGGCGGTTGCGGCCGCCGAGGGAGATGTGGCGCTCGCGGACGCCGGTATCCGTTATGGCGACCTCGATGAGGTGATCGGCCTCGGGTCGGGCACCCGGCGGCTGGTGGAGCCCACGAGCACGTGGGACCTGGTGCGCCGGTGCGCGGCGGCGTGGCGCTCTGGTGGGAGCGTGGTGGTGGTGCACGGAGCCAGCGCCGAGCAGTTGGTACGCATCCGCGCCCAGGAGGGGCTCACCCCCTGATCTACGCCGACTGTGTGGTTAAAACCTCGGCCAACCCTCATCGACTGTGTGGTTAAAACCTCGGCAAACCCTCATCGAGTGTGTGGTTAAAACCTTGGCAAATCCTCATCGACTGTGTGCCGAAGTACCTTAACCACACAGTCGACGGGCCTAGTGCGGAAACTTAACCACACAGTCGACGGGACTCGACGGGACTACCGGAGCGGCGTCTGTGGCGGTCTCCTGCGCAGCGGTGTCGAAGCGGCGGGAGACCACGAGCGCGTAGACCTCCGTCCCCACGGCCGCGACCGCGCGGAAGATCAGCAGCGCCGGGAGGCCGAACGTGGTCCAGATGACCCCGGCCACCACGGGCCCGGCCATCTCCCCCGCGTCCTCGGCGGAACTCAGGAGGGCGAGGGTCCGCGAGCGCCGCGGCGGGTCCATGGCACTCACGCGAGCCATCACGGAGCCCCAGGCGGGTGAGAAGGCGGCCTTGCCGAGGTCGTCGGCCACGCGGCCCGCGATCAGGCCCGGGTAGTTGGGGAACACCAGCCAGATGAGCGAGGAGAGCGCGTTGCCGAGCGCCCGCACGCCGAGGACAAGGCGGACGCTCACGCGATCGGCGATCCAGCCCCACAGCGGCCCGGTCAGGCTGACCACGGACTTCACGAGGTACATCGAGGCGGCGGCGGCCGGAGCGAGGCCCATGTACTCCACCGCGAGGACGGGCAGCAGGTTGGCCATCAGGTAGGCCGTTCCCGTCATGAGGGCGCCGAGCCCGGCATACGGGAGGAGAGCGCGCCGCAGGTCTGCCGGCATGGGGGTGCCGCGCTCCGGGCGGGGCAGGCGCAGGCCGTCCACCACGGGCCCGCGGAGCCCGGCGAGCACCGCTACGAGTGGGAGGGCGGAGAGAAGGGCCGCGAGCGTGAACACGGCCGTGTAGTTGCCGATGAGGATGCTCAGCATGACGCCGGCGGAGAACTGTCCCACCGAACCCGCCACGGACTTGACCGTCTGGAACCAGGCGAAACGCTGGGCGATCGCCTTCTTGCCGCCGAGCGCGGAGAGCACGGTTGAGGAGGCGGGGTCCCGCAGTGCGATCGAGACGCCGTGCAGCCCGCGCGCGAGGAACAGGTGCGCGGGGCCGCTCGCGAGCACGAGGGTCACGAGCACGGCCGTGCGCAGGAGGACCGCCGCCACGTACGCCGTACGCACACCGATCCTGTCGATGAGGGCGCCCATCGCGGGCTTGAGCACCACGGCCACCGCCATGTTGGTGGAGAGCAGCAGCCCGATCTCCGCCACGGTCATGCCGAGCGAGTGGGCGTAGAGCGGGAGCGCGAAGCTCAGGAGCCCGAATGCGAGCCGGGAGGCGAACCCCTCCACCACGACGGCGCCGATCGGCTTCCGCGCCGAGGTGTCCTTCTCCGGGGCTCGGGTGGGTACGGCCGGCCGGGTGGGCGCGCCGTACTGCGCGGGGGCGGCCTGCCGAGCGGGTGGGGCCGGCCGGCCGGGCAGCGGGGCCTCCCCACGCCTCCCGCGCCGGAGCGCCCGGATGCCCTCCAGCATCATCAGCACGCCGGCGGCGCCGAGCGCAAACGTGGACGCCACCACCAGCACCAGCTGGAGCGTATCCGCGTCCAGCCGCTCCACCACGAGGATCGCGGGGATCAGCAGCGCCGCGAACGCGGCTGCCATCGTGAGGAGTCGGGCGAACACGTCAGGCAGCCACCACTCGGGCCGCCGCCAGCAGCGTCTCCGCGATCACCGGGGCGGGCTCGGGGCAGCCCTTGTAGCCGGGGAAGTAGTTCACGTCCACCACCATGGGCCCGTCCGGGGACTCGATCACGTCCACCCCGAACAGCTCGAGCCCGAAGCCGTGGCGTACCCGCTGCGCGGCCTCGTAGACCTCGGGCGTCACGGGGACGGGGCGTCCGGGGCGGGTGAAGGACATGGCGTCGAAAGTCTTGCGGACCGCCCACACAGTCTCCCCCGCCACGTACACCTTGAGGTCCTCTCCCGGCCCCGGCACGTGCCGCTGCACGATGAGCGGGCCGTCCATGGCCGGCAGGGCCGCGAGCTCGGAGCGGTCCTGCACCAGGTGGACGCCCGCGCCGCGGTGCCCGCGGTGCGGCTTGATGATGAGCGGGCCCTCCCCCACCAGGTCCGCGGCCTGCTCGGGGCGCTGCGCCACCCAGGTATCCGGGGTGGGAACGCCCAGTTCGCGCATGAGGCGGGCGGCCGTGACCTTGTCCTGCGCGAGCAGGCAGGCGCCGTAGTCGTTCACCACGTGTGCTCCGGCATCGTGGAGCGCGGCCGCGTAACTGAGGGCGTGCTCGGTGTGGCTCTTCAGCACGTACATGTCCGCCTCCACCTGCACCTCGTGCGCGGGGAGGAGCCGGTCCTCGGGGATCCAGCCGTCCACCTCGTGGCCGGCGGCGCGCAGGTGGCGCGCCACCTCCACGAGGACCGGGCTCGGCACATCGGGGACCCGGCGGGTGAGAAGGAAGGTGATTTTCATGCTGCGCTCCTAATGGGGGCCTCCCAGGCGGGCAGGGCGAGATCGAGCGACAGGAGTGCCGCCCGCGAGCCCAGTCCCGCCCAGGTGTTCTGGACGAGGGTGACGATCGAGTTGCCGGGCTTGAGCCCGGTGAGGCGGGCCACCGCCTCGGCCCGGTGGGTGCCACTCGCGGGGGCGGCGGTGGGCAGGGTGTGCAGTGCCGCGGCGACGGCGTAGCCCAGGTTGACGGGCTCGAGGCCGGCCCGGCGGGCCGCCCGGGCCGCGCCCACGAGGCGGTCCTTGCGAGAGACCTTGCGGGAGACGTCGCGCCCCACGCGTGCGGTGGTGTCGCCGAGGGCGGCGTTGCCGAAGCGGTGCAGGATCGCCTGGAGGTCCTCAGGCGTGCCCGCCACCTCGGGGCCGTAGCGGTGGAGCAGGCCCTGCCTGCCCTCCTCCATGGCGCCGAGCACGAGTGCGGCGATCTCCGGGTCCGCCACCGCGGCGTGCACGTAGCGGTAGCCCTTCAGCTGCCCGAGGTAGGCGGCGGTGGCGTGGCCGGCGCTGTAGCAGTGCAACTTCGCGTGGAACCACGCCCGGAAGTCCTCCGTGGTCCGGACCGTGGGGAGGTGCGACCAGTCCCGCACGAGGGCACCCCCATCGACGACGACGCGGCAGGTGGGTTCGGCCGTCACCATGACGGGCCGGTCCTCTCCCGCGTGCTCCCGGTGGGCCACCACGCGGTCCACCACGGCCGGGGAGAAGCCGTGGCCGTCCGCCGCGGCGCCCACGCCCCGGCGGAGGATAGTTCCGGCGTCCTCGGTGTTCTCGAAGGCGATCACGTCCACGGGGAGGGTGGCGGCCTCGAGTCCCTCGGTGAGGAGGGGCAGGATCGCCTCCAGGTTGCGGGGCCCCACCGCGGTGCAGACCAGGTCCGCGCTCGCGATCTCGACGACGGCTGCGGCATGGTCAGCCTGCATGTCCACGGCGCGCAGCGGCACCTCGCGGGTTGTGGCAGTGGCGCCGTCCACGGTGCGCACCAGCGCGTGGCCGTGGAGGTTCAGGCCCTCCACGATCTCCCCGCGCCCGAGGACCACCACCTCCATCCCGGCGCGCTCGAGGATGTCGGCGGCGCAGCCGAGGCCCACGCGGCCGGCTCCGATGATCACGGCTTTCATGAGGAGACCTCCTGGGTGGTGCGGGCGTGGTGAGTTCCGGGTGCCGCGTCCATCGCGGCGTAGATGTAATCGGCGAGCCGGAGCGCGCCGTTGGGGACGCCCTTGAAGCCGGGGAACGGGTGGACGTCCACGGCCACGGGGCCGTCCGGCGTCTCCACGAGGTCGAGGCCGAACAGGTCGGTGCCGAGCGCGGCGGCCACCCGCTCCGTGATCTCGTGCAGCTCTGCCGTCACGGTGAAGGGCTCGCCGAGCTTCTCCTCGAGGCTGGTGGCGGGCCAGCGGCGCTTCACGCCGAACACCTGGCTGCCGATCCGGTAGATCTTGCGGTCCCGGGAGGAGGTCTCCTGGAGGCGCTGGACCAGCCAGGGCTGGCCGGAGAGCGGGATGTCCAGCAGTTCGTCCACGTCCCAGACCACCCGATTGCCGACCCCGGCGCCCACGCGGCCTGCCTTGAGGACCACGGGACCGTCGTCGAGGAGCGATTCGAGGGCGGGCAGGTCCGCGGTGGTCCACGTCTGCGGCACGGGCACGCCGTGGGCGGCGAGCGCGACGGTGCTGGCCACGCGATCGCGGCAGAGGCGCACCGTGTGGGCGGTGTTGAGGCAGCGGGCCCCGGCGGCCTCGAGCGCACTCGCCACGGAGACGATGTGCTCGTTGACGGACTTCAGCAGGTAGAGGTCCGCGGCGGGCTCGAGGGAGCTGAGGTCCACGAGGTTCGCGGGAAGGAGCACGTCCACGTGGACGCCCCACGTGCGCAGCAGTTCGAGGCACTCGGTGGTCACGGACGCGGCCCGGGGCACCGGCTGGGAGGTGAGGACCACGATGCGCATCAGGCGGCCCTCGCGAGGACGTGGCGGGCGAGGAGGTGGCCGGCCTGCGGGACGTGGGTGTAGTTGGGGAAGTCGTTGACCTCGATCACCACCACCTCGTCCCCGGCCTCCACACAGTCGACGCCGAACATGGTGAGGCCGAACGCGGCGCCGCACTCCAGCGCGAGTTCCCTGAGGCGCGGGGTGACCTCCACGGCGCCGAGCTCGGACGCGCCGAGCAAGCACGCGGTGACGGGTGACGGCTTGCGCACGGCCCACACCTGCGAGCCGATCGCATAGAGCTTCAGGTCCGCGCCCGTGCCGGGCACAAACTCCTGGACCACGAGGTCTCCCTCGATCGTGGCGAGATCGTTGGGCTCACCGATCCGATAGATGCCGCGGGAGTTGTCCCCGAGCACCGGCTTGGCAATCAGGCCGCGCGGTATCCGCTCCATAGCGAGGTCCGCGAGCGCGGTGGCGAGCTCCGGTCCCGTTCCCGTCCAGGTCTGCGGCAGCGGGAGGCCGGTGCGCTCGAGGACCGTAGCCATCGCGGCCTTGTCCCGGACCGCGGCCACGGCGGCTGCGGGGTCGAGGACCATGTAGCCGGCGGCCTCCGCCTGGCGGAGCGCCTCGAGGAGCGCCTCGCTGCGCCCCCGGGCGACCACCACATCGGTGGGGCCGAGCTGGCTGGGGAGCTCGTCGTCGCCGAGGACGCGGACGGAGGCCCCCAGCGCGAGGAGGGCGGAGACCAGCCCGGTGGGCTGGGCCTGCTGGCGGTAGCGCTCCTCCACGAGGACGGTGACGTTGACCATGCACCCAAGACAACCGGGTGAACGTGACGTGACCGTGAGGTGGACGTGAGGACGTCCTTACTCAACGCGCGTTAGCGGTGACCTGCGCCTTTGCCCTACCGGCCGAGCAGGGTGAGGATCCTGCGTGCGAGGCGGGCTCCGGCGTCGGGGACGCCCTTGAAGCCGGGGAAGCTGGAGAGGTCCACCACGTAGGGTTCGCCGTGGTGCTCGATGATGTCCACGCCGTAGGTGTCGATGCCGAGGGCGTCACCGCTCGCGCGGGCCGCGGCCTCCACGGCGGGCGGTATCTCGACCAGGCGGCCGAGCTTCTCCTCGTAGTTGGTGGGCGGCCACACGCGCTCCACGCAGAAGACCTCATCCCCGATCCGGTAGATCTTGCGGTCCTTCCCGTCCGGCTCCATGTAGCGCTGCGCAAGGATCACGTCCCCGCCGTGGTCGATGCCCCCGAGTTCCTCCGGGGTGCGGACTACCTCGATGCCGCGCCCCTGGGAGCCGCGGTAGGGCTTGACGATGAGGGGGCCGTCCGCGAGGTGCGTGGCGAGTTCGGTGGCGTCCTGGACGGCCCACGTCGTGGGGACGGGCACGCCGCCCTGCTCGAGGGCGCGGGTGGTGGCGATCTTGTCCCGGCAGAGGACGGTGACCGGGTAGGTGTTGAAGCTCGCGATACCCGCCTCGTGGTACTGGCGGGCGAGTTCGAGGGCGGCGGGGGTCTTGGACTTCAGGACCACGAGGTCCACCTCGCCCGGGGCGGGCACGGTGGCGCCCTCGTCCGGGTAGACGCGGCGCACGGTGGCGCCTGCGGCCTCGAGGTGCTCGATCATGGCGGGCATGACCGGGCTCGGGCGGTTGGCGGGATGGCGGACGAGCAGGACGTCAATCTTCATGGCGCCGAACGTACGCGGCGCGGATGAGGCGGTGATGAGGACGGGATGAGGGCCGGCTCAGGCGTCCGGGTTGGGCCAGCCGTTTGGCACGCAGCCGTCGAGGCGGAGGGTCTGCTGCAGCATCACCGGGGCGAGGTCGCCCTCGCCTGTGCAGGGGACGTGCCAGTGGTCGAGCACGTGGCCCACCTCGTGGTTGATGAGGTACGCGCGGTACTCCTG
>JAAZBW010000201.1 GCA_012513625.1 Actinomycetales bacterium
CATCAAGACGAAGCCGGGGGTGGGCACCGTCTCGTCCGTGTTCCTCATGCTCATGGACGACAGGGTGCTGGTCTACGGCGACTGCGCCGTGATCCCGGATCCCACCGTGGAGCAGCTCGCGGACATCGCGATTTCCTCCTCGGAAACCGCACACCAGTTCGGGGTGGAACCCCGAGTGGCGATGCTCTCCTACTCCACGGGATCCTCCGGCTCGGGCGCGGATGTGGACAAGGTGCGGGAGGCAACCACGCTCGTGCGCGAGCGTGCCCCGGAGCTCTCCGTGGAGGGTCCGATCCAGTACGACGCCGCGGTGGACGCCTCGGTGGCCCGCACCAAGCTGCCCGAGTCAGAGGTGGCGGGGCGCGCCACCGTGTTCATCTTCCCGGACCTCAACACGGGCAACAACACCTACAAGGCCGTCCAGCGCTCCGCAGGCGCGGTGGCCGTGGGGCCCGTGCTGCAGGGCCTGAACAAGCCCGTCAACGACCTCTCTCGTGGTGCCCTCGTGCACGACATCGTGAACACGGTGGCCATCACGGCGATCCAAGCCGAGGGCGGATCGCCCTCCTGATCATTTCCCACACCAACGCCCACCGATCTCGGAATCCTCTTCCACCGTTCAGGAGTCTCTCTCGTGTCAGCCACCGTCCTCGTCATCAACTCCGGTTCCTCCTCCATCAAGTACCAGCTCATCAACCCGGCCACCGGAGATTCGCTCGCCAGCGGACTCGTGGAGCGAATCGGTGAGGACGAGGGGCACCTCGTCCACAAGTTCGGGGACGTGAGGGTGGAGGAGTCCGACTCGATCTTGGACCACGGTGCCGGCCTGCGCCGTGTGGTGGAGTTGTGCGCCGAGGTGGGACCGGACCTCAACGCCTCCGGGGTGATAGCTGTGGGCCACCGCGTGGTCCAGGGAGGAGCACTCTTCGACCGCGCCGTGCGGGTCACGGAGGACGTTCGTGACGCGATTGCGAGCCTCATCCCGCTCGCGCCCCTCCACAACGCCCCCAACCTCCGCGGAATCGAGGTGGGCCAAGAAGTCCTCCCGGACATCCCGCACGTGGCCGTGTTCGATACCGCGTTCTTCCAGCACCTGCCAAAGAAGGCGGCGAACTACGCCCTCGAGCGCGTGGTGGCCCGTAAGTATGGGATCCGCCGCTACGGCGCCCACGGCACCTCCCACCAGTACGTCTCACAGCGTGTGACGGAACTGACGGGACGCGAGGACGTGAAGCAGGTGGTCCTCCACCTCGGCAACGGGGCCTCCGCCTCGGCTGTGGCGTCGGGCTCCGCCATGGACACCTCCATGGGGCTTACCCCCCTCGAGGGCCTAGTGATGGGCACCCGCACGGGTGACATCGATCCGGCCACCGTGTTCCACCTGGTGCGTGTGGCGGGCATGAGCGTGGAGCAGATCGATGACCTGTTCAACAAGCGCTCCGGCCTGAAGGGCCTCACGGGCCACAACGACATGCGCGAGGTGCGCGGCATGGCTAACGCGGGGGATGTGGGGGCCCGCGAGTCGCTCGACATCTACGTGCACCGGCTCCGGAAGTACGTGGGCGCCTATGCCGCCGTAATGGATGGTATCGACGCCCTCACCTTCACCGCGGGAATCGGCGAGAACGACCCCTACCTCCGTGCCGACGTGTGTGAGGGGCTGAGCTTCCTTGGCCTCGAGATCGATCCGGAGTTGAACGCGGCCCGGAGCAGCGAGGAGCGGGTGATCTCGACGCCGGACTCGAAGGTCACCGTGTACGTGGTCCCCACCAACGAGGAGCTGGAAATCGCCCGTCAGTCCGTGGCGCTGCTCTCCAGCCCGGAGGCCGCCAACGCCGTGTGAGTCAGCGGGTGGAGCCGCGCCGGATGACCTCCCCCGGGAGCACCGTCAGCTCGGCTCCGCCCTCCTCCCCCGCGAGGATTGCGCGCAGGCGCCGCACAGCGAGCCGTCCCATCTCTTCGAGGGGCGGCACCAGCGTGGTCATACCGGGCTGCCAGAGCGAGAACCACTCCGGATCGCTGTAGGAGGCGAGCTGGCAGTCCGCAGGTACGCGGACGCCATCCCGCTGGAGGGTCTGCACCACGCCCACCGCGATGCGGGGACTCGCCGCGATGAGCGCGTCCGCGCCGCCCGCGAGTGCCCGCGCCGCGGCCTCGGCCCCGAACTCGGCGCTGAACTCTCCCGTGAGGACCGTGGAGGCGACGGCGCTGCCCTCCAGGGCCTGGCGGAATCCGCTGATGCGCGAGCGGGTGGTGGAGTGCTCCTCACCTCCCACGAAGAGTGCCACGTGGCGCGGCCCTCCCCCAAGGACGAGCGCCGTCAGTTCTCGAAGCCCCTCCTCCTCGTCGCACACGACGGCGGGGACCTCCCCCGGGTGGGACGTCCGGTTCACCTGGACGATCGGGATATCCGGCAGCTCCCCCGCCGGATCCACGGGCACGTGGATGATGCCGTCCACCTGCTGCGCCACGAAGGAGGCGAGTGCGTCCCTCTCCTCTGCCGCGGTGGTGGCGGCCGCCACCATGAGGCGGAGGCCGAGCCCCGCGAGCTCCCGTTGGATGGCGTTCGAGGAGACGGAGTAGTACTCGTTGCGCAGGTCCGGCAGCAGGAGGCCGATCACGCCAGTGCGGGCGGAGCGGAGCGCCTTCGCCACGGCGTTCGGGCGGTAGCCGAGCTGCCGGGCAGCCTCGCGGACCCGTTCCTTCGTTGCAGTGGAGACATAGCCGGACTCGTTGAGCGCGCGGGACGCGGTGGCGATCCCCACCCCGGCAGCGGCGGCCACGTCCGCGAGCATGGCCGGACGCGCGGCGGCCTCTGTCACGTCCCCACCTCCGTAGTCGAATCCCCCCGCGATGAGGGTGACGCTACCACCGGCCACGGCGGGGAGGGTCACGCGCCGAGCGCCTCCGCGATGCGGGCCTGCGCACGGTCGAATTCGTGGACGACCGAGGACGGGAGGGGAACCTGCGGGCGGAGGGGGGCTCCGACGTCGAAACCCTGACGGGTGAGAGCGAGCTTGATGAAGGCGGCGAGCGAGTGGGTGGTGAAGAGTTCGTTGAGGGGCCAGAGCGCGCGCTGGAGGCGCCAGAGGTCCTCGCGGCGGCCCTCCTCGTGGGCGCGCCAGAGTTCCACGGCCGCCCGGGGTGCGAGGCACGCGGGGCCGGCCATCCAACCAACGCCGCCGATCTCGAAGACGAGCGCGGGCACGTGCGCGGAGGCGGCGAAGTGGAGGATGCGGTCCCCCACGCGCTCCTGGATGGAGACGAGACGGCCGGTCACCCCGGCGGCGTCCTTGAGGTAGCGCAGGGTGGGTACGGCGGCGAGTTCGGGGAAGGCCTCGAGCGGGATGCCGGCGCCGAGGCGGGGGTTCGTGTACATGACCACGGGGAGGTCCGTGGCGGTGCCGACGGCGGTGAAGTACTCGACGACCCCCGCGGTGGGGACGGGGAAGTAGACCTGTTGGATTGCCACGATGCCGGAGGCGCCCAGTTCGGCCATGCGGGCAGCCTGCCGGGCGGCGTCGTCGGACGAGAACGCGGCGATCCCGGGGATGACGGGGACGCGGCTGGCGGCCTGGTCGATCGTGATGCGGACGATCTCCTCGCGTGTGGTGGGCTCGAGGTACATGATCTCGCCGGTGGAGCCGAGGGGGCAGAGACCGTGCACGCCCGCCTCGATGAGGTGGTCGATGAGTGCGCGGAGGACGCCCTCGCGGACGCGCCCGCCGTCCACGGGTGAGACGAGGTAGGGGTAAATGCCGCGCAGTTCCATGGTGGGTCCGTTCGTCTTCGTGGGAGTGCCCCGTCCCCGGCCAGGGAGGTGGCCGGGGACGGAGCGAACGTGGCGATGCTGTGGTGACGCGGTGGTGCTGGTGTGGCGGCGGCCTGTGGGGGCGCCGCCTCACGCCGGTCACCACATGCCGATGAGCTTCATCCAGCCGCCGCCGATCACGAGCCAGCAGAACAGCGAGGCGAGGGAGGCGATGAAGCTGACCCTCCACCACTGTGCGGCCGAGTTGTAGCCGGTGCCGAACAGAGCGGGGCTGGCGCCGCCGGCGTACTGGGTGAGCGAGGTGAACGCGTTCGACATGTACGCGAGCACCAGGGCGGACATGAGCGGCGGGGCGCCGAGCACGATGGCCGCGCCCAGGAACGCCGGGTACATCGCGGAGATGTGGGCGGTGGCCGAGGCAAACATGTAGTGGCTGTAGAAGTACACGAGCACCAGCACCAGCAGGGCGAGCACCCAGGAGAGGCCGCCGATGCTGTTCGCGATCGCGGAGGAGACCCACGCGATGACACCGTAGTTGTTGAGGCCGCTCGCCATCATGAAGAGGATCGCGAACCACACCATGGTGTCCCACGCCGACTTCTCCCGGATCACGTCCTCCCAGGTGAGCACCCCGGAGATGAGGAGCACCGCGAGGCCGATGAGGCCGGCAGCGGTGGCGTTCAGCCCGAACACGATATCCCCCACGGTCCACAGCACGAGGAGGAGCACGAAGACGAAGCCCATCATCATCTCCGCCGGGGAAATCCTGCCCATCCGGCGGATCTCGCCCTTCGCCATCGCGACCACCTCGGGGGTGTCCTTCAGCTCCGGCGGGTAAACCCGGTAAACCACGTAGGGCACGAGGGCGAGGGCGCAGAGGCCAGGCACGATCGCACCAAGGGCCCAGTTGCCCCACGTGATGTCCACGCCCTGATCGCCCGCGAGGCGCGCGATCAGCGGGTTGCCCGCCATCGCCGTGAGGAACATGGCGCACGTGATCGCGTTGACCTGGCCCACGTTGATGGCGAGGAAGGCGCCCGCGCGGCGGGCCGTGGGGCCCGGCCGCGAATCGTAGGTCTCCGCCACGGAGCGCATGATCGGGGTCATGATGCCGCCACCGCGGGCCGTCGCGCTCGGGATCGCCGGTGCGAGCACCAGGTCCGCAAGTGCGAGGCCGTAGGAGACACCGAGCATCTTGCCGCCGATCTTCGAGACGAAGAACAGCGCGATCCGGCGGCCGAATCCGGTCTTGATGAAGCCACGCGAGATGAGGAACGCCACCACAATCAACCAGATGGTGGTGTTTGAGAACCCCATCAGGGCGTACGGCCCGCCCTCGGCCGGGGCCGAGAGCGGAACCGTACCGGTGGCGATGCACGTGACCATGCCGATCATGGAGACCGCGCCCATGGGGAGCGGCTTCATGATGATGCCCACGATGGTGGCCACGAAGATGGCGAGCAGGTGCCAGCCTTGGTCCGTGATCTCGGCCGGGTGGGGAAGGAACCAGATGATCAGACCCACGGCGATGGGCACGAGCATGGGCATCAGTTGCGGTGGCTCGAGCCTCGAGCCGTGCGCCGGAACCTCGGGGGTCTTCTCCGGGGGGTGCGCGGTGACTGTCTGTGACATGGCTGTTGTCCTTTGACTGGTGAGGTTCGGGCTACCGGGAGACGGCGGGGACGAAGCTGGCGAGCTCCGAGAACGGGCGGTCGTCCGCCGCCAGCTCCGGGGCGGCCGCCCAGTTAGCGCGGGCCGTGTCCACGATGAGTCCGGCCTCTCCCACGTAGTCTGTGGCGGTCACGAGCTTCTCGGGGAGGAGTTCGGACTTGCCCTGCTCGGCCGCGACCTCCGGGAGGACCTCCACCAGCACGCGGCCTGTCTCACGGGCGCGGGTGGACGCCTCGTACACGAGGTCGTGGGCGTGCTCGCGGCCCATCGCGGGCGCCAGCTGGATCATCGCGGCCTCGGCCATGATGAGGCCGCCGTCCATCTCGAGGTTGCGCTTCATGCGCTCGGGGTCCACCCGCATGCCTTCGGCCACCACGATGGCCTCGTCGAGCGAGGATCCGGCCAGCACGCCGAGCTCGGGCAGGAGGTGCCACTCGGCCTGCCACTCGCCGGCCGCGCGCTCGTGGCCGGCCTCGTGGATGCGGGCAAGGCCGCCTGCGAGGGCGCCCGCCACGGCGGAGATGCCGATCATGAGCTCCGAGGAGATGGGGTTGACCTTCTGCGGCATGGTGGAGGAGGCGCCGCGGTGTGAGCTGTAGGGCTCGAACACCTCGGCGAGCTCCGTGCGGGAGAGGTCCGCGATGTTGCGGCCGAGCTTGGCGTTGGTGGCGCAGATCGAGGCGCAGATCCAGCCATAGTCCGCGAGGATGTCGCGGTCCGTGTGCCAGGGCACCACGGGATCCTTGAGCCCGAGGCGCTCGGCCACGCCGCGGCGGATCTCCGCAGACTTCTCACCCTCGGCGGCGTTGGTGCCGCCCGCGCCGAACAGGGAGACCACGCGGATGCGCTCGTAGGTGGCGGCGAGGCGCTCGCGCTGGCGGCGGACCTGGTCGAGCAGCGTGGAGAGCGTCGCGCCGAACGTGGTGGGCACGGCCTGCTGGCCGTGGGTGCGGCCCGGCATGACGGTGTCCCGGTGCTCCTTCACGCGCTCGGAGAGGGCGTTACCGAAGCGGACGAGCTGGGCGTCGAGGGCCGTGAGGGAGCGGAGCATCTGGAGCACCAGGCCGGTGTCCATGATGTCCTGCGTGGTGGCGCCGTAGTGCACGCGGCCGTCCGGGCCCTCGGGCAGGTGCGCCGCGATCTGGCGCACGAGGCCGAGGATCGGGTAGCCCACGTTCTTGCCGAACTTCCACAGCTCGGGGTGGTCGATGTTCTCGAGGACCGCGGCCTCCACGATCTGGTCGGCGTCCGACTGCTCGATCACGCCGAGCTCCGCCTGCGCGAGGGCGAGTGCCCGCTCGGTGGCGAGCCAGCCCTCCACGGAGGAGTCCTCGTTCCAGATCTCCAGCTGGGTGGTGTTGGCGGCCATCTGCCACAGGAGCGAGAAGGGCGAAAGGGACGGAGCGGTCATGGTGTGCCTCACTGATCGGTGCTCGTGTTGTGACTCTGCGTGAATCTTCAGGAATCGATTCCACTTCACCGCAGACGTTGCGTAGGGGTCAGGGTCTGATGTGTGTGGAATCGGTTCCAGTAAGTGCCACTTTACGACGGTTGGCATACCCCGCGAAGGGACGTACGTCCCGAGATCTGGAATCGTTCTCAGGGCGGTCACGCCAGTCCTCCACCAATCGGTCCAGTGCGCCATACTCCAACTGCTCCAGGAACACCTGCGCGTAGTGCCGCGGGATCATCAGCACCGGCCCGTCCGTTCCGTCCGTCCACCGGCACCGCCACGCCACCGCAGCCCACGTGGCCACCTCGGGCACAGCAGTCCCCCATGGCCGTTCACGTCTCCCCAGATCGACGACGGCTGAACTCGCCACCGCAGCCGCCGCACCATCGTCGTGGCTCGGGGTTCGTCCAAGGACGCGCGCGGCGAGCCGCTCAATCACCGGCGCCACGGCCTCGACCGCGCCGCCCGACCGTCCACTGTTACCGGGCCCGACCTTCCTACCTGGCTCTATCCGGCCCGGCCCCACCACCCGGCCCACCCCCACCACCCGGCCCACCCCCGCACCCTGCGGCAGGATGAAGAACCCGAACCCCTCCCGAGCTGGCGCCACCGGGGTGGTGAGGTCGGAGCCAAGGAGGCGTCGTCGTCGGGAGAACTCGACGAGACCCACGAGTGCGGCCAGGCTTGCCTCCGCGCGGGGCGCGTCCTGGAACCCGGTTCCCACCTCGAGGCGGCCGAGACGGGGCCGAACGAGGATGCCTGCCGACTCCGGGGCGTCCGCGAGCGCGAGCAGCGCGGCGCCGTGTCGGGAGGCGAGCCGGCGGGCCGTGCCGACCACCGCGCGATCGGGCGCGGCGAGGTTGAGGAGGGTGGAGAAACCCTCAGGCCGGGCGCCGGGGAGGTGCTCCGCGAGCGCGGCTGCCAGCCAATCGCGGCCCCGCTCGAGGAGGAGCATGGCGGCGCGCGGGGCGTGCGGTCCGAGCGGGATGGGCGGGCTGATGAGTTCGGCCTCCCAGCCGTCGGCGGTGAGGGCCACGCCGCAGGGAAGGTGCACGGCGTTGGGGTCGGAGGGGTGGAGGCGGGGCAGGCCTGCGGTGAGGGTACGGATGACCGTCCGGAAGTCGAACGGCGCGCCATCGCGCAGCACGCGGAACTCCCATTCGAGGCCCAGCACGCGCGGACGCGGAACGGGCCCGAGGGCGCGTGCGAGCGGATCGCGGAGGGCGTCGAGCTGCCAGGCGAGCCACTCCGAGCCGGAGACCGGCCTTGCGGGGGACGCCACCCCAGCGCTGGGTGGCGCCACAGCTAGGCGGAGGGGCCCGCGGGCGGATCCTCGCCGAGTGCCGGCTCGCCAGAACCTTCCCCGTCCGCGGCCTCTGCGTTCCGGCGCATCTTCTCCTGGCCCACCGCGATCGCCGCGTCGGCGCCCTTGTCGATCACCTTGTCCCGGGCGTGTCTACGGCCTGCGCGGCGGTGTCCCCCACCGCCACGGCCACGTTCGCCGCCGGACCCTCTGAGGCGGCTACCGCCGCGGCCCCACCCCCCGGGATACTCAGTCATTCGCGCGGAGCACCGCGCCGTCCACCTGGAGGCTCCAATGGCGGGGAGAGGGGTGCCGGACCCGGGGAGGCCGGGGATCTGGAATCACGTAGATGCCGCGCGCCTGCGCGAGGTCGAGCGCGATCCACTCACCGGCAGGCGCATGCGCGACGAGGTCAAGCGGCGGGAAGAGGCGGCCCAGCCTGCCGCTCCCGACGCCGCGCCCGGTCCGCCCCGTCCGATGCCACTGTCCGCACGGACGACGACGGCTCCCAGTCCGCCCCGTCCGATGCCACCGTCCGCACGGACGACGACGGCGCCCAGTCCGCCGGTGGTCCCGCCGCCCTCGCGTGCCACGTCCTCCCCGACGCCCCTACCGTCATTTCCGACGCCCCGGCCGCGTTGGGTGCCGGTTGCGGCGGGGGCTGCGGTGCTCCCCGTCGCGGCGGGCGTGACGGTCTGGGCCACGGGCCTCCTTGGCGGTCCCTCGCCCGCACAACCGGCGGCGTCGCCGTCGCCGACCGTGTCCGCTGCCGCGCCGAGGTCAACCGAGGCAGAGACCAGCGCTGCCTCCGAACCCACGACGGAGGCCGTCGAGCCAACGGCCGAGGCGGCCCCGGAGTGGGAGCAACGGACCTACAGCGGTACGTACACGGTCACTACCGGCTATGCCAACTCGGGCAGCACAGTGGAATCGGGTGAGGATTCCCTCTGGATGGGATGCCTGGCCGACCAGTGCTCGTTATTGAACTGGGACATACCGGCGTCCATCATCAGCGAGGAGTTCGTGGTGCCGATGCCCAGCGGCACTGCGGACATCTCGCACCCGCTGCGGGGAGATCCGTGCGCCGGAGGCGCCGAGGCGCTCTCTGCATACACCCTTCAAGTCCAGATGACCGACACGAGCATCGTGGTGAACATGGACAGCGAGGGGTGGGAGGTGGAGTGCTCGGGTGAATACACCCACTCGAGCGCTACCTTCCAGACCGTCGTCTTCGAGGGGATGCGGGTGCCGTAGCGGGCGCGGGCCGGCCGCCTCTCGCCGACCCAACCCCAGCCCAACCTGACCACCCCACCCCCGCTCGCCGGCTTCTACCCGACCCCGCCGATTCGGTGGGCCGTCGTCGAGCGGTCCGGGAGACGTCGTCGGAGATTGAGGCAGCCAAAAGGTGACGGCTGTGGAGAACCGAACCGGGCGCCGTCGGGGTGGGCGAGGATCCGGGCATGGGCAACGAAGTGCTGGCTCTCCCCGTCTCGCTGAGGGGCAGGGTGTTCACGGTGGAGGCGGCGGTGGCCGCGGGGGTGAAACGGGGCGGACTGTATCGAAGATCGGACGTGAAGCAGGTAGCGCGGGGGCTGCACGCGCCGCTGGAGCTGGAGGTGAACCCAGGAATCATCGCGGGCGCCCTGTGCCGTCAGTTCCCGCAAGCATGGGTGTCGCATGCGTCCGCGGCGGATCTGCACGGGATCGAACTCGCGGAGGAGTTGCACTCCCCGGTGCCGCACCTGACGGTGCGGACGGCGAGGGACCTGGTGCGACGTAGCGGGGTTGAGTGCGTGGTGGACCCGTTCCTGGGGGTGGGGGTCACGAGTCTGTCCGGCGTTTCGGTGTCCGCGCCGGAGAGGATATGGATGGAGCTCGCTGCGCCGATCTCGCAGCGACGGGCGGTGAGGTTGGGCGACCACCTGGTGCGGGTGCCGCGGGAGAAGTTCGAAGGGCGCTCGACACCGTACGTGCAGGTGGCGCAGTTGCACGCGGCCGTTGCGGAACTGTCGGAGGCTATGGAGGGGCCCCTTCCGCGGACTGCGTCAATGCAGGAGTGGGAGCGGCGACGGCAGGTGCTCTGCAATCTGCAGGCCGCGGTTGGGCTGGTCCGAGTGGGCGCCGACTCGGGGCCGGAGACCGACCTGCGGCTCGCCATCGGGCGGGCGGGATTGCCCGAGCCGGAGCTGCAGATCGCGCTCATGGAGGATGGCCGGATCCTCTCGACGGCGGATCTCGGCTACTCGGGGCGGAAAATCGCCATCCACTACGACGGAAGCCCACACCTCTCCGCCGATGGGCACATGCGTGACATGTCCCGTGACAACGGCTTCATCTCGGCCGGGTGGACCAACCTCCGGTTCGGGCTCCGGGACTACCGCGAGGGTTTCCGGACGGCAGTTGGCCAGATCCGGGCTGCGATCGAGAGGCGTTTCTGAGCTGCGGGGCGTTTGGGGCGGCGTTTGCCGCCGGTTCGAGGCGTGCAACGCCCGGGGCGCCGGACAAGTTGTGAAGCTAACGGCCGATTGACAAGCAGCGACGCTGTTTGTCCGTGCCAGCGGGACAGGAGAGTACCAGTGGGGCGGATGTGACAGACAAGTCGTGAAGCTAAGGGCTCTTGGACGAATAGCGTCGCTGTTTGTCCGGGCGGGCGGCCCCGGGGCGGGCAGAGAGCACGGCGGCCGGGCAGGGTTCCCCCACCCGGCCGCCTGAACCAGACGCCGCCAGCCCCTATGCCCCCTTGGGGTGCGTCATCGACGCCACGTCCAGCGCTTCGTCCATCTGCTCCTCGGTGAGCTCGCCGCGCTCCACGTAGCCGAGTGCGATCACGGCCTCACGCACCGTGAGGTCCTCCGCCACCGAGTGCTTGGCGATCTTGGCGGCGGCCTCGTAGCCGATCAACCGGTTGAGCGGGGTCACGATCGAGGGCGAGGACTCCGCAAACCGGCGGCACGCCTCCACGTGGGCCACCGCACCGTCCACCACCTTCTCGGCCAGCACGCGGGAGACGTTGCCCGTGATCTCGATGGACTCGAGCAGGTTACGCGCCATGACCGGCAGCATCACCAGCAGGTCGAAGTTGCCCTGCGCACCCGCGAATGCAATGGCGGCGTCGTTACCGATCACCTGTGCGGCCACCATGATCACGGCCTCCGGCACCACCGGGTTGACCTTCCCCGGCATGATGGAGGATCCCGGCTGCAGGTCCGGCAGCGCGAGCTCTCCGAGGCCGGTGCGTGGGCCGGAGCCCATCCAGCGGAGGTCGTTCGCGATCTTCACGAGCGAGACCGCCACGGTCCGCAGCGCCCCCGAGGTCTCCACCAGGGAGTCCTGCGCGGCCTGCGCCTCGAAGTGGTTCGCGGCCTCGGTGAACGGCAGGCCGGTGTGCTCGGCCACGAGTTGGATCACGCGCTGCGAGAAGCCGGCGGGAGTGTTGATGCCGGTTCCCACGGCAGTGCCGCCGAGCGGAAGTTCCGCGAGCCGGGGCAGCGTGTCCTTCACCCGGGCAATGCCGTAGCGAATCTGCTGCGCGTAGCCGGAGAACTCCTGGCCCAGCATGATCGGCGTGGCGTCCATCAGGTGGGTGCGGCCGGACTTGACCACGTCCTTCCACTCCTCGGTCTTCGCCTCAAGGGAGGCGAGCAGGATCTCAAGTTGCGGGAGGAGGTCCTCCACCACGGCGCCCACGGCGGCGATGTGGATCGAGGAGGGGAACACGTCGTTCGAGGACTGGGAGGCGTTGACGTGGTCGTTGGGGTGGACTGTGCCACCCCTGACCTCGGAAGCGAGCTTGGCCACCACCTCGTTGGTGTTCATGTTGGACGAGGTGCCCGAGCCGGTCTGGAACACGTCCACCGGGAACTGCTCGTCGTGCGTGCCATCGATCACCTGTTGCGCCGCCACGACGATCGCGTCCGAGACCTCCTGATCGATCACGCCGAGCTCACGGTTGGCGATGGCGGCCGCGCGCTTGATCTGGCCGAGCGCATGGATGTGGCGCGGGGACAGTCCCCTGCCGGAGATCGGGAAGTTCTCGACCGCGCGCTGGGTTTGCGCGCCGTACAGGGCGTCCGCGGGTACGCGGACCTCGCCCATGGTGTCGTGTTCGATGCGGTACTCGGTCACTCTTCCTCCGTTGGTGGGTGGTTCTCGGTGTGGACGGGGTGCTGCAGGCGCAGTTTGGGTGACCGCGGTGCGGATTCAGTGGGGTGCGTAGGGGCTGACAATCACGTCCACCCGCTGGAACTCCTTCACATCGGAGTAGCCGGTGGTGGCCATCGCGCGGCGCAGGGCGCCGATCATGTTGGTGGTACCGTCCGCGGACTGCGAGGGGCCGTGGATGATCTGCTCGA
>JAAZBW010000202.1 GCA_012513625.1 Actinomycetales bacterium
AGACGTACACCCGCCCACCCCCGGCCGTCACCAGTTCGAGTGCGGCTGCGGCGAGGCCGAAGCCGGCCGCGTGGTCCAGGGCCTGGACCGGCAGCCCGCCGGGCTGCCACCCGCCGTCCGCACCCACCCCGCCATACAGGTGGCCGATCCCCACGGCTGACTGCACCACGGAGTCGAATCCGCGCTCCTCCTTCCACGGACCCTCCCAGCCCCACGCGTTGAGGTGCACCTGCACCGGCGCGTGCAGCCCGAACCGCGCGATCGACCCCGTTCGGTAGCCGCACACGAGCACGTCCGCCCCGGCTGCCAGGTCCCGCACCCGCGCCAGCACCGCCGGGTCCCGTAGGTCCGCCTCCGCAGTGCGCACTCCGAACGTGAAGTCAATCCGCTGATCGCGCAGCTCCGGGAGGTGCGCTGGGTCAATCCGGATCACGTCCGCGCCGAGCGCCGAGAGGAACCGCGTGGCCGCCGGCCCCGCCACCACCCGCGTGAGCGCGAGCACCCGCAGCCCTTCCAGCCGCACCTCCTGCCGCGCTCCTCTCATCCCCGACGACGGCGCGAACCTGATCCACGTGCCCTCCTCCGCCGCAGCTCCCTCGGAGGAGTCCAGCCACTCCTCGCGGGTCCGCATCCGGGCGACCGCGGCGCCCGCCGTGCGCAGGCGCCGTTCGGCGTCGGCGGCCCCCAGTCCCGCGAGCGCTGAGGTGACGGCCTCACGGAAGGCGGCGCCGTCGTCGGCGATCTGGGACGGAATGGCGAGCGCGCGGGCAGTGGCGAGCGCGTGGTGCGGGTAGTTGGCGTGGGTGCGGATCCAGCCGTCCTCGCACTGGAAGTAGCCGGAGGCGGGGGCGAACTGGGTGCCGGGCACGCCGTCCACGCGCAGGAGGGCAGGGGAGGAGAACGAGGCTGCCACGAGCTCGGGCGTGGTGGTGAAGGTTCGGCCGGAATCGAGCGCGGATGCCGCGGCCAGGGCCCTCTCCACGGCGGACATGGCGAGGCCTTCCACATCGAGCGGACCGGGCCAGAATCGAGCGTGCGTCATGTGCTGGTCGGCTTCACCCCGCAGCGAAGAGCACGAGGCTGAGCGCCATCACGGCCATACCACCGAGCATGCCGTAGACCGTCTGGTGCTTGTCCGTCTGGTAGCGCCACGATCCGGGGAGCAGTTCGTCCAGCGCCAGGAACACCATCATTCCGGCCACGATCCCGTAGAAGATCCCGAAGAAGTGCGGTGGCACCACGAACCCCACGAGCAGTGCGGCGATCACGCCCCCGAGCGGCTCGGTGAGCCCGGAGAGGGTGGCCCACCAGAACGCCTTCTTCTTGGAGCCGGTGGCGGCATAGATCGGCGCCGCCACCGCAATCCCCTCGGGGACGTTGTGGATCGCGATCGCGATCGCGAGCGTGATGCCCACCTGCGGGTCCTGGTAGGTGGTGAAGAACGTGGCCATGCCCTCGGGAAAGTTGTGGAGAGCGAGCACCGCAGCCGTCAGCAGCCCCGAGCGCATCACGTGCCGGGTTTCGCGCGTGTCCGCGAGGGTGATATCGCTCTCGGCGCCCGCCATCTCGTTGGGATTGAGACTGCCGGGAAGGAAGCGATCGATCGCGAGTACGATCCCGATCCCCACGAAGAACGAGACCCACACCACCGCGAATGCGGAGCGCTCGCTCGATCCTGCCTCCCTCATGAAATTGATGCCGAGCGGGATGATCTGGACCAGCGAGATGAGCACCATCGCCCCGGCTGCAAACGCGAGTGCGATCGCCAGCGACGACCTCTTCGGGAACGGCCCGCGCAGCGCGAGTGCCCCACCCACCGAGGTGGCGAGGCCCGCGAGGAGCGAGACCACAAGCGCGAGTACCACCCGCTCCCACCTCCCGATTGGTTGCCGTTTAGCCCACAGGGTAGCGCCCCCACGTTTCACGGCGTGGCCAGTGGACAGGCCCGCGCCTCCGACGGGCTTCCGCCGCGCCAACCTTCCTGCCCCACGCCGGCCTTCCGCCGCGCCAACCTTCCTGCCCCACGCCGGCCTTCCGGCGCGCCAACCTTTCTGCCCGCCGCCGGCCTTCCGGCGCGCCAACCTTTCTGCCCGCCGCCGGCCTTCCGGCGCGCCAACCTTTCTGCCCGC
>JAAZBW010000014.1 GCA_012513625.1 Actinomycetales bacterium
ACCTCTTCGAGCTGGGGTGAGCTTCGCGGCCGGCAGGCACGGCAGGCACGCCCGATTCCCGCCGCCACATCGCCCGTGAGCCGGACTACCGCCGAAAATGTGCCGCCGACCGGGCTACCGCCGCCAGTCCCCAAGGAACTCGATCACGGCGTCATTCGCATCGGTCTCCCCGATGGTGATGCGCACGCCCTCGCCCGCGAATCCGCGCAGGAGCAGCCCGGCGTCCGCCGCGTCCGCCACAAGGCGGCCCGTGGCCTCCCCGGTGGCGAGCCAGAAGAAGTTACCGTCCGCGGCCGGGACGTCCCAGCCCTGCGCACGCACACCAGCGAGGACCCGCTGCCGCTCGGCAACAGTGGCAGCCACCCGCTCGCGCACCTCGTCCTCGCGCTTCAAGACCGCGAGCGCCGCGTGCTGTGCGAGCGTGTTGGTGCCAAATGCCGTGGAGCACGCCCGGATGCCCGCCACCAGCTTGGGCGCCCCCACCGCGTAGCCCACCCGGAGCCCCGCGAGGCCGTAGGCCTTCGAGAAGGTGCGCAGGAGCAGGAGGTTGGGGAACGCGGGGAGGAGGTCCACGCCGTCCACGGCCTTCGCCTCATCCACGTACTCCCGGTACGCCTCGTCCAGCACCACGGCCACATCCGAGGGCACCGCGGCGAGGAACTCCCGCAACTCCTCCTCGGTGAGGGACGGGCCGGTGGGGTTGTTCGGCGAACAGAGGATCACCACCTTGGTCTGTGGCGTGACGGCGGCGGCAAGCGCGCCGAGGTCGTGCCGACCGTCCGCCGTGAGTGGCACCCGCACCGAGGCGGCACCGGAGCTCCCCACCGCAATCGGGTACGCCTCAAAGGAACGCCACGGGTAGATGACCTCATCGCCCTCCTGGACGAGCGCCGTCAGCACGTGCGCGAGCACCGCCACGGATCCGTTGCCCGTGACCACCTGCTCGCGCGCCACCCCGAGGCGCCCCGCGAGCGCCTCCGTCAGCTCGGTCGCGTACATGTCCGGGTAGCGGTTCACCTCCGCGAGCTGGTCCGAGAGAGCCGCCAGCAGTCCGGTGAGTGGCGGATTCGGGTTCTCGTTCGAGGACAGCTTCCACATCGGTCGCCCGTCTCCGCGGGCACCCGGCACGTACGCGGGCAGTGCAGCGACGGCGGGGCGCAGCCGCGGCTTTCCGGTCCGGCGGGTGGGGGGCTCAGCAGGAGTCGGGTTCACGACGGCGGGAGCAGCTCCGTACTGGCGGGACGCCTTCGCGGCGACTTCGGCTGCCTTCGAGGCGTGCTTCGCCTCCCGTTGCGCGGTCCGGGCACCCTTCTCGGCAGCCCGGGCGTCCTTCCTGGCGAGCATGGGTTCGTTCTTTCCCGGCTTCGTCATAGCCCAAGCATGTCACTCCGCACGGCCCGTATCCCCTGCCCAGCGCCACTTTCCGCGCATCGAGCACGCCCGGGGCTGATCTCGCCACCCTCCGGCGTGCGTGGCAGGATCGAATCATGAGTTTCCTCATCCGTCTCCTCGCCAACGGCGTTGCCATCTGGCTCACGGCCCAGCTGCTCGCCGGAATCAACATGGACCTGCCGGCGGACACCCTGGCCGCCATCGTCTACGTGGCGGTGGTGGCGCTCCTGTTCACGGTGGTGAACATGCTGGTGCGGCCTGTGGTGAGGGCGCTCTCCTTCCCTCTGATGCTGCTCACGCTCGGGCTGTTCGGGCTCATCATCAACGCGCTCATGCTCATGCTCACGGGCTGGCTCTCGGACCGGGTGGGCTACGGCCTCCAGGTGGACGGCTTCTGGTGGGCGCTCGGCGGCTCGATCGTGATTTCGATCATCGCCACCCTGCTCAACGCCGTACTGCCCGGCAAGGACCGGCGCACCCGCCGCTGACCCCGAGGCCAACTTCGCCGTGGTACGCCGCAGCCGACCTCACGGCAGGGCAACGGCGGCCCACCTCACGGCCGTGCAACGGGCCCACCGCAGGGCAGGGCAACGGCGGCCCACCGTTCTCCCATGTCCTCACGGGTGAACTCGAAGACGAACTCGGTCTGCTCCGCGCCCTCACTCCACATGGCGGCCTCGAAGTCCGCCATGACCGCATCCACCATCTCCACCTCCTCCCGGCCGGCCTCGATCGCCGCCGCGTACGCGGCGTGATCGTGGGGGTGGATCGATTCCGGAATCTCCGCGCGGTGGTCCACCACCACGGTGAGGTGGTGTTCCGAGGTGTGCGGTGAGGTGCCGCCGAGGCCGGGAATCCAGTCGTCCGCGTTGACGAAGTTGACCATGCGGGTCTCCTCTGGCACGTTCACCTGGCCCACCGGGGAGCCGGCGGTGATGAGGAAGTCCACCGCGCCGCCGAGGTGGGCCTGCACTGCCGGGTCCCTCGCCAACTCCGCGGCGAGGATGCCGCCCTGGGAATGGCCCATGAACGAGACCTGGTCCGCCGCCTCCACCGGAAGGGAGAGAATCGCGGCGCGGACCGACTCGTAGAGGTCGCTGTCCATGCCGGCCATCATCTGGACGTTGGAGAGATGGTCCTGCGGGTTCCTGCTGGCGAACTTCTCCTGGGTTCCGGGGATCACGATCAGCCATGCGGTATCGCCGTCCTCCGCCTCCGTGCGGACGGCCGAGAAAACGCCCGCCCCCACCTCCCGCGAGTTTTCAGAGAGCGTCTCCATGTGCTCGAGGACCTCCCCTGCAGAGACGATCTCCTCCGCGACCTCGCTCCCCGCCTCCTCGGCGAGCCGGAGTGGATTCGGTCCCCCGGGACCCTTCAGGCGGGCCACCAGCATGTTCGCGCCGTGCTGGCTGCGGAAGTAGACGTCATAGTTCCCGGTGAAGCGGTCGAACCGGGTGAGCTGGAGGATGGTGGCGGTGAGGTAGGGGACGCCCGCGGTGTCCCGCGGGAGATGCTCGGGGAGCAGCACCCCCAGGGGTCCGTGCCGGAGGACGTCTCCGAGGAAGAGGGCAAGCGGCCCGATGTTGAGCAGCATCTGGGCGTAGGCGCCTGTGGTGGTGGGCTGGCCGGGCATGAAGATCGCCTTCCGCACCTCATCCAGGTAACCGGTCCAGTACGGGCGCACCACAGGGATACTCCACCAGGGCAGCCACGGCATCGTGGGGAGGGCCGCGCGCTGATTCCCGATAGCGTGCTCCAGTGTCATCTCGCCCGCCAGGTACTGCTGGATGGCAAGGAGCAGGTCCTCGAGCAGCTCCCGGAGGAGGTCCACATAGCGGCCGAGCCCGAGCCGCCCGTTCACGATTCGGTCCAGCTCCCCCACAGCGATGCCGCCCCCCGGAACGCCCTGGGCCGGCCACTGGCTGGCGAATCCGAGGGCGCCCCGGGCATTCAGCAGCGCCCCCTCCGCGAGTTCGATCGCCTCGCCGAGGTGGCCCGCAAGTCTCTGGAGGTGGGGGACGTCCACCACGTCCATGCCGCCGCCCTTCACGTAGACGATCGCGTCGTCGTCGTCGAAAGTACTCATGCGAGGCCCGCCAGGACCGCATGGGCCCGGGACGCGGCCGCGACGCTGGCGAGGTGGGCCTTTGCCTGGACGATGTCCGCCGCGAGCCGAGTCCCGAACACGAGGACCTCGCGCCTGCGTGCCTCGTAGAAGTCCGCCGCATCGTCCGACCACGGCGCCGCGATCGCGCGGCCCACGGCATCGAGTGAGGCGATCGCATCGGCGTGCGCCCGTGCGAGCATCCAGATCGCGTCCTCGGGTGTGGGGGTGATCATGGCGTCTCCTTTCGTGGCCCCCAGCGTGCGGCGAGGAGGCGGGGCGGGACGGGCGGCGCCGTCGGGACGGTGGAGACTCGACCCGCAACGGCGCCTGTGGAGAGGGTGAGGCAGCCAGGGGTCGCCACGGCCACGGACCCGGCCCGGGCGCCGCGTGGCCACGGCACAATCCGGGTATGCACACGTTCCGAAAGCACGGCAGTCCCGCCGCGATCGCCACGGAGGCCACCTCCCTCCGCTGGCTCGCCGAGGCGGTCCCCGACGGCGGAGCCCCCGTGGTCCCCCTCCTCACCACGGGTGGGGGCTGGCTGGAAACGGAGTACCTCGCGGCCGGGCGGCCCTCGGCGGCGGACGCGGAGGAGTTCGGGCGGCGGTTGGCTGTGACACACGCGGCCGGGGCCGGGTGGTGGGGCGCGCCGCCCCCGGGACTGGAGGCGCGGGACTCCCGGCTCGCGGAGCTGGACCAACCGGTGTTCGCCTCCCCGGCAGAGGCGCCCGGCACGTGGGGAGAGTTCTACGCGGAGCACCGCGTGCGGCCCTACGTGCGGATGGGCGCGGACGCGGCCGAACTCTCGGGGAGACAGGTGGAGGTGGTGGAGCGGGCACTCGCGCGTATCGGTTTGGGTGAGTTTGACGTACCACAGCCGGTGGGGTGCCCTCCGGTGGCGCGGGTCCACGGTGACCTCTGGGGTGGGAACGTGCTGTGGGCTGCCGCCGGTGATGGGAGTGGTGGGGCCGGGCCGGATGGCGGTGCGGATGGTGCCGGACGAAGTGGTGGGGGACGGGGTGGGGTGAGTGGCGTCGTCGGGACTCTCATTGACCCCGCGGCGCACGGCGGGCACGCCGAGACGGACCTCGCGGAGTTGGCGCTGTTCGGATCGCCGCACCTCGAGCAGACCCGTGCCGGCTACGACGAGGTGGCTCCGCTCGCCGACGTATGGCGCGAGCGGGTGGCGCTGCACCAAATGCACATGCTGGCGGTGCACGTGGCACTGTTCGGCGGCGGATACGGGGCCCAGCTCGCAGCGGCGGCGGCCAGGTACACC
This sequence comes from Actinomycetales bacterium, assembly GCA_012513625.1. GTDB lineage: Bacteria > Actinomycetota > Actinomycetes > Actinomycetales > Actinomycetaceae > JAAZBW01. Next base: position 4,779 of record JAAZBW010000014.1, read on the forward strand.
TGAGACGAGCGGCGAAGTCTTCGCCGACTGTGTGGCGAAGGTACTCAACCACACAGTCGGCGAAGATTTGGCGGGAACTCAACCACACAGTCGACGGTGATTTGGCGGGAACTCAACCACACAGTCGGCGAGGGGGTTTGGTGGACGGGGTGCTGGGTGGGACCTCTGCCCGCGACCCGCGCATCCGGTCGGGATACGGTAGAGCATGATCACGATCGTTGGACCCGGCGGCGTCGGGGGACTTCTCGCAGCACTACTCATCCGCTCTGGCGCGGAGGTGACCGTGGTGGCGCGGCCGGCCACGGCGGAGAGGCTCGGCCGTGACGGGCTCACGGTGGAGTCGGCCAAGTACGGGAACTTCACCGTCAACCCCACGGTGACACTGGTGGCCCCTGGCGGGCCGCCCGCCATCATCGCCGTGAAGCAGTACGGGCTCGCGGACGTGATTCCAGACCTCGCGGTGGCGCAGCCGACCGAGATCCTGAGCCTCCTGAACGGGGTGGTCCACGCGCCGCTCGTCCACAACGCCTTCCCCGCGAGCGTGACCACGAACGGCTCCATCACCGTGGTGGTGGAACGGCGCGCCGATGGGGTCATCCACCACCCCGTCAACTTCCTCCAGGTGGTGGTGCCCGCGGATGCCGCCGGCTCCGCGATCGTGGCGGCGCTCCGGGCGGCGGATGTGGACGTGAAGGCACAGGGATCGGAGTTGGAGGTCCTCTGGCGCAAGCTGAGCTTCCTCGCCCCGATGGCACTGCTCACCTCATGGGCCGACGCCCCGCTCGGTGAGGCGCTCAACCGGGACCCGGAGTTCACCCGCGGGATCGTGGAGGAGGTGGCAGCCATCGCCACCGCGGAGGGCGTGCGCACCAGCCCCCAACAACTCCATGAGTACCTCGAAGGGCTCGCACCCGGAGCCATGTCCTCGCTCGCCCTCGACGTGCGGCGCGGCGGCCCCACCGAGCTCGGCGCCCTCGGGGACGACCTCATCTACCGGGCCGGCAACCACTCGATCTCCACGCCCACGATCGAGCGCGCCGTCAACACGATCGGTGCGCGCCTCGGCGGGTGAGGCGACGACGGAGGCCGGGTTGCGGCGTCGGGGAACCGGTCGCGGGCAGGCCCACGTACGGGGGGTGGGCTCCGGCGTCGGGCAGCCACGCGCCGCGCGAGGCTTCGTACGGGGGATGACCACCGCCGTCGGGGGATGACTGACACAATGGGCGCATGCCGCTCTCGAGACTCAACATCCCGCTTGGACCGCTCGACGGCCGCTACCGCCCGGTGGTGGCGAGGCTCACCAACCACCTCTCGGAAGCGGCGCTGAACCGCAACCGGCTGGTGGTGGAAATCGAGTGGCTGATCCACCTCACCACAGTGGGCGCGCTGCCGGGCGCGCCGCAGCTCTCGGACGAGGAGATCGCGTATCTCCGCGCCATCCCGCAGGAATATGGGGAGCGCGAGATTGCGGAACTCGCGGAGCTAGAGGCGGAGACACGCCATGACGTGAAGGCTGTGGAGTACTTCCTGAAGCGTCGGCTGGATTCTGCGCCCAGCCACTTCGGGGAGGTGACGGTGCTCCCGCAGCTGCATGAGATCGTGCACATCTTCTGCACCTCTGAGGACATCAACAACCTGGCGTACGCGCTCTGCGTGCGCGGCGCGCTGCACGAGGCGTGGCTGCCGGCGGCGGGGGACCTGATCCTCTCGATCGAGGACATGGCGCGCGAGCACGCCAGCCAGCCGATGCTCGCGCGCACGCACGGGCAACCGGCCTCGCCCACCACGCTAGGCAAGGAACTCGCCGTGGTGGCCCGGCGGCTGAACCGCCAGTTCACGCGCCTCAACCAGGCCGAGATCCTCGGCAAGATGAACGGTGCCACCGGCACGTACGGCGCGCACGTGGTCTCCGTGCCGGAGACGGACTGGGAGGAGGCCTCGCGCACGTTCGTGGAGGGCCTCGACCTCACGTGGAACCCGCTCACCACCCAGATCGAACCCCACGACTGGATGGCCGACCTGTTCGCGGACATGGCCCACTTCAACCGCATCCTCATCGGCTTCGCGGTGGATGTGTGGACCTACATCTCACTTGGGTACTTCGCGCAGAACCTCGCGGCGCAGGGCAGCACCGGCTCCTCCACGATGCCGCACAAGGTGAACCCCATCCGGTTCGAGAATGCGGAGGCGAACCTCGAGATCTCGTGCGCGCTGCTGGACACGCTGGGCTCCACGCTCGTGATCTCCCGGATGCAACGGGACCTCACGGACTCCACCACGCAGCGCAACATCGGGCCCGCGTTCGGCCACTCGCTGCTGGCGCTGGACAACCTCACGCGGGGGCTCGCCGGCCTCGACGTGGACGTGGAGGCGCTCGAGCGAGACCTCGATTCCAACTGGGAGGTGCTCGGGGAGGCGGTGCAGTCCGCGATGCGGGCCGCCTCCGTGGCGGGCGCCCAGGGACTCGAGAATCCGTACGAGCGCCTGAAGGAGCTGACCCGCGGGCAGCGCGTGGGCGGCGACGAGATGCGCGCGTTCATCCGCTCGCTCGGCCTGCCCGCCGCAGTGGAGGAGCGCCTCGCGACACTCTCGCCCCGCGACTACGTGGGGCTTGCGCCGGCGCTGCTGAGACATCTGGAGTACTGAGGGAACTTTCGGCACACCGTCGGCGAACATGGCGACGCCCCCCTCCGCCCACCCCCCGCCGAGTGTGTGGTTTAGGTGGCGCCCTCC
>JAAZBW010000015.1 GCA_012513625.1 Actinomycetales bacterium
CTCGCGGAAGTCCGTGCTGGAGATGGTGGAGAACAGCAGGCAGGGGCTGGCGATCCAGTAGACGAGCCGGGTGAGGACCTCCTGGGCGTGATCGCCCAGGATCTTGAACCGCCCGAGCACCACGCCCACCGCGATGATGATCCACATCATCGCGAGGCCGGAGACAACACCCGCCACTACCCGCTCCCCTCGCCGTCCGGCCCATCGTCCACACCCGGGTCCACACCTGGGCCCCCATCCGGGTCACCGTCCCGGACCAACCCGGGCTCCGCCGTCGCGCCCTTCACGAGCTCGTACCGCAGGGCCACGAACGCGCCCGCCGTCTGCACGCTCGCGAGGCAGAGGGCGCCGGAATCGAGGCGGAGCGGCATCACCGGCCGGCCGGCGCCGAGGGTGACGGGAGCCATGGAGAGGATGATCTCGTCGAGGAGACCGGCCTGCGCGAACTGCGCCGCGAGCGGCCCGCCACCCACGATCCACACGTTCGCACCACCGGAGGCGCGGACCATCTCGGGGTGGTGCGCGGCGACGTCGCCGGCCACGAACCGCACATTCGCGCCCCGGACCACCGGCAGCGGGTGGTGCGTGAAGACCCAGGTGGGGAGCTCGCCGTACACGTCCAGCCAGCGCTCGGGGTGATGGGCGAGTTGGAGGGATTCGCAGATCCAGCGGTAGGTGGTGGCGCCCATCGCCATCGCGCCCACACCGTCCATGAACTCCTCGAAGATCGCCGTGTTGTCCGGGTCCTCGCCGAGTTCCTCCAGCCAGGTGAGGGAGTCGTGTTCGTCCGCGATGAAGCCGTCGAGGGAGACGGCCGTGTTGTACTGCGTGCGGGTCACCGCCCCAGCCTAGGGGCGCGGGCCGCGGCCGGGCGGTAGGCCGAGACGCTCGGCTCGCCCGCGAGCCAGAACCGCCAGGGGTAGGTGGCGCCGTCGCCGCCCTCGCCGGTCACGCCCACGCGCGGTCCGGTCCGGATCGCCGCCGGGTCCACGGACGCGTCCGGCATCCACAGCTGCCAGGGCCCGCGCGTCGCGCAGAGGTCGGCGCCGTCGGTGGTGGCGCGGGTGGCGTCGAAGACCTGGGCCAGGTTCGCGGGTCCGCGCGCGAGCGCCACGTCCGCAAGGGGCCGCAGCCGCTCGCGGCGCGCCTTCCCGGGCGGTGATTCCCGACGACGATGCGCAAGCCCCAATCCCTGCACCACCTCCCCGGCGCGCAGGAGGCATCCGGTGGCGATACCGGGGGCATCGCACACCACGTTCAGCGCATGGTGCATGCCGTAGGTGAAGTAGCAGTAGAGGTGGCCGGGCGGCCCGAACATCGTGGCGTTGCGGTCTGTGCGGCCGCGGAAGGAGTGCGAACCGGGATCGGCGGCACCGGCGTAGGCCTCCACCTCGGTCAGCCGCACGGCCACGGCCTCGCCCCCGCCGTCGTGGACGAGGACCGCACCGAGCAGCAGCGGTGCCATCTCGAGTACGGGCCGCTCGAAGAAGGCCCGCGTGGCACGTCGGTACCCGGAAAGATCCACTATCCGAGAGTGCCACAGGGGTGCACGGGCGCGCTCCCCGTCCCCCAGTTGTGGAGGACCCGGGGAGACCCACGCCGGACAGCCACCACCCCTCCCTACGGTGCCGTAGCCTTGAACCACCCCCACACCCCACCCTCCAGAAGGTTCCGCCAATGACGACGCTCGACGACCTCTGGGTCAAGGCCTACGACCCGGCTGCCCGCCGCCACATCGACTACCCGGGCGGCTCGATGGTGGACGGCTTCGACCGCTTCACCACCGAGTTCGCGAACCAACCGGCGCTCGACTTCTTCGGGGCGGAGACCACCTTCGCGGAGCTGCGCCGAGCGGTCGCCTACGTGGCGGGCGCCCTCCACGAGCGCGGCGTACGGCCCGGGGACCACGTGGCCCTCCTCATGCCCACATGCCCGCAGCACGTGGTGGCGTTCTACGCCGTGCTCGCGTGCGGCGCCACAATCGTGGAGCACAACCCCCTCTACACGGAGCGGGAGCTGACCCCACTGTTCGAGGACCACCACGCAGACGTGGCGATCGTGTGGGACGCCGCGGCGCCCAAGCTCCAGAAGCTGCCTGAGCATGTGCGGCCCTCCACGATCATCTCCATCAACATGATTGAGGAGATGCCGCTCCAAAAGCGCATCCTCCTGCGCCTTCCCATCGCGAAGGCCCGCGCCTCCCGCGCCCAGCTCTCCACCCCGGCGCCCGGCACCATCCCGTTCTCCGAACTCCTCGCACCCCGCTCCGGCCCGCCGGCGGAGGTCCGCCCCGGACCGGAGGACATCGCGCTGCTGCTCTACACCTCCGGCACCACCGGCACCCCCAAGGGCGTGCCCCTCACCCACACGAACCTGCTCGCCTCCACGCACCAGGCGCTCGAGTGGGTGACCATGATGAAGCCCGGCAAGGAAGTGTTCGTGGCGGCGCTGCCGCTGTTCCACATCTTCGGCTGCTCCCTCTCCATGAACGCCGGCCTCACCATCGGCGCGATGGTCCACCTGCTGCCCAAGCCGGAGACCGGCCTCGTCCTGGATGCCGTCAAGCGGAAGGTGCCCACCGTGTTCATCGGCGTGCCCCCGCTGTTCGAGCGTGTGGCGGACGGTGCGAAGGAAAGGGGCGTCTCGCTGCGCGGCATCCGTACCGGCATCTCCGGAGCCATGCCCCTGCGGGCAGATCTCATCAAGAAGTGGGAGGACGCCACGGGCGGACTCCTGATCGAGGGCTATGGCCTGTCCGAGTGTTCCCCCATTCTCACCGGCAACCCGGTGAACACCACGCGTACCCCGCGCTCGATCGGGATCCCTTTCCCGGACACGGAGATGCGCCTCGTGGACCCGGACGATCCCAGCAGGGACGTGCCCCACGGCAAGCCGGGCGAGATCGTGGCAAAGGGCCCGCAGATCTTCGCCGGCTACCGCAACAATCCGGAGGAGAACGAGCGTTCCTTCCATGACGGATGGTTCCGCACCGGTGACATCGCCGTGGCCGATGAGCGCGGATTCCTCAAGATCGTGGACCGCATCAAGGAGGTGGTCATCACCGGCGGATTCAACGTCTACCCCACCGAGGTGGAGGAGGTACTCCGCGCGGAGGAGGGCATCCAGGACGTGGCCGTGGTGGGACTCGTGAACGAGCTCGGCACCGAGGAGGTGGTGGCCGCCGTGGTCACCCGCGAGGGGCTCATCCCCAACCTCGATGAGGTGCGCCAGCGTGCCAAGGAGAAGCTCGCCTCCTACAAGGTGCCGCGCCGCATCTACCTCGTGGAGGAACTCCCCCGCAACGAGATGGGCAAGGTGCTCCGCCGCGAGGTCCGCTCCAAACTCCAACGGGAGGAAATCGGGGAGCGCCTCACCGCGCTTGGCCCGGAGCTCCGCGAATGGCTCGGGGACAAGAGCGAGGACGTCCGCACCTGGCTCGGAGATGCCGGCACGGACCTTCGCGAGAAGCTCGACGACGCCGGCACCGAATTGCGAGAGCGCGTGGACGAGGCCGGCACGGACCTCCAGGAGCGCTACGACTCCTCCGGCCGTCGCGAGCCCCTCGAGGCCTTTGACGCGGAGTTCCGCCAGCGCATCGGTGAGGCGTCCACCAACCTCCGCGAGCGCCTCGAATCGCTTGACCTCTCCGGCCGCCTCGAGATGCTGCGCGACTACGTCCTGCGCCACGACGACGGCGAGCCCCCCTTATCCGGTGACTCACCCACGGAGGGCTCGCCTGCCGTCGAGGGGGACGAGACCGACACCCACGCAGAGGGGGAGACGGATGAGAGGGAGGCACCGCCGTCGCACTGAGGCACCTGTGCCTTCCACCAAGTCCGCGGCCCGCAGTCTGCCGCGGACTCACAGGTAAAGGCCGGGCAGGCACGGACTAGGTTGTTCCGTACCCGCCGCGGTGCACGCCTGCGGCCCGTGTGGAAGGACCCCCTGTGAGGCCTGTTCCCGTGCTTGTGGATGCCGTCTTCCGCCCCCGATCCGCCACGCTGCTGCGCGAGGAACTCAGGTTCCGTTCCGAGGCGCCCGTGTGGGTGCGCGAACTGGCACTCGTGGCCGGCGCGTTCGTGTTCCTGACCGTGATGGCGCAGATCGTGGTGCCGCTTCCCTTCACCCCGGTGCCGCTCTCACTTTCCACGCTGGCTGTGGTGGTGACGGGGGCGGCCCTCGGGCCGGGCCGCGC
>JAAZBW010000203.1 GCA_012513625.1 Actinomycetales bacterium
CGGTGGTGGCCGTCTCTCTCATGGGACGCGATCCGGGTCCGCCCCGCACCACCGTCTCGGATGCGGACCGGGCCACCACCGGCCTGCTTCCGAGCGTCGTGAACGCGATGGGTGAGGCGGTGGAGGGCGCCGTCGAGGGCGTGACGGGTTTCATCGACAGGGTGACGGGACGGTCCGGCGAGGCGGCGGATGGCATGGCCACCGAGGACCCAAGCGAGGAGAAGAAGCGGATCAGCCAGCTCGGGCGTTCGCCGGAGCCGCTGCCGAAGGGTCTCACCCGGGTGGACATGATGACCATGGCCCTCAACACCATGCAGGCGTCGATCGAGCACACGCGCACTGCGATCAACCCTCCGGATGTGCTCGTCTCGGTGCCGGCGTCCTCAGCCGCCACATTCGACTTCCACCGGGCGGACGAGATCATCCAGAACGGCCGCCTCCTCACGGCGGAGGCGCTCGACCGGGCGGGCTTCTGAGCCCGGGAACCGGGGCGCAGGCGCACGCACGGCGATGGGGGTGCGCCCCCACGCCTCGTCAGCCCCGGTTTGCCGGTTTAGCATGACCCGTATGACTGCGACTGACGACATCGTCCGGCCGGGCCGGCCACGCGATCCCGCCAAGGACAATGCCGCCATCCAGGCCACCCTCGAACTCCTGAACGAACGCGGATTCCACCAGCTGCGCATTGATGAGGTGGCCGCGCGTGCGGGGGTGCCGAAGTCCACCATCTACCGTCGCTGGCCCTCCCTCCACGCACTGGTGGTGGATGCGTACCAAACGGCCTTCCCGGCACTCGCGCTTGCGGGAACTGGCGATCCCCTCGAGGAACTGGACGAGGTGCTCGAGCTCTCGGTGGGGCGGCTCGCGGAGAACCCACTCGGCCCCTCGCTCACCATCGCCGGCGCCACGATCATGCAGGACCCTGAACTCGCGGAGGAGTACCGCGGAAGGTTCGTGAACCCGTGCTGGATCGCCCTCACTGAGGCGCTCAAACGTGGCATCTCCGCCGGCCGCTTCCGCACAAAGCGGCCCGTGGAGGACGTGGCGTCCATGCTCTACGGGCACGCCTCCTACTCGATCATCTTCCTGGGCGAGCGGCCGGATGTGGAGGCACTCAAGTCCAACGCCCGCGCCCTCCTCGAGATCCTCTGATCATGACCACGGACCCCACACAGAGCTCGCCCGCGCCCGGAGACGAGCCCACACACTCCCCCGAGCCCACACACTCCCCCGAGCCCCCACCCACCTCCGCACCGGCTCAGGAGCAGCCCCGGTTCCGCATGACGCCCCTCGTCATCGGGATGGTCTCGCTCATCGCGGCCCTCGTGCTCGGACTGTGGCAGCTGTTCAGCGCCCCGGTCCCAGTCCCGGTCCCGGGCCAGGCGGGGGTATCGCCCGCCGCCACGGCGCCCGCCGGCGAGGCCGTTCCCCTCCCGTCACCCACCGGCACGTATGACCCGATCCCGGCGCTCGAAGCGAACGCCCGCCGCACCCCGGGTGACCCCACGGCACTCGGCGCCACGGACGCGCCCGTCACGCTGGTGGTCTACTCCGACTACGGCTGCCCCTACTGCGGCCGCTTCTCGCTCGAGACCCTCCCAGAGCTCCGCTCCCTCGTGGACGCGGGCCAGCTGCGCGTGGAGTGGCGGGACTTCGTGGTATTCGGTGAGGAGTCCGTGATGATGGCCACCGCAGGGCAGGCGGCCGCGAACCAGAACTCCTTCTGGGAGTTCCACGACTGGCTCTTTGAGAACCAGCCCGCCCGTGGCGCCGGCACCGTCACCACCGAGTGGCTGGTGGACGCCGCCGCGGACCTCGGTCTGGACGCCGAGCTGTTCGCCGCCGATCTCGCGGACGCGGACGAGACCATCTGGAACTCGCTCGTGAAGGACGGCCGCGAGGCGCTCAACTTCGCCCCGCCGAGCACGCCCGTATTCACCATCAACGGTGTGGTGATGGTGGGCGCCCAACCCACGGCGGCGTTCGTGGATGCGATCTCCTGGGCGCACCAGAA
>JAAZBW010000204.1 GCA_012513625.1 Actinomycetales bacterium
ATGGCGAGCGAGAAGGGGGCGATCAGGCCGAACGTTTCCCATGTGAGCGGCACGTCCGGCACGAAGAGCTCCGGCAGGCTGCGCGGAAGTTCACCCTGATCACCCACGGTGGGCACGTTGATCGAGAACACCACCACCACGATGGTCACCACGAGGATCGAGATGAGTGGAGCTGGGATCACCCTCGTAATCCGCGGCATGAACACGAGGATCAGGAGGCCGAGCGCCACGAGCGGGTACACCGCCCAGGGGACACCGACCAGGTGGGGAATCTGTGCCATGAAGATGAGGATCGCGAGCGAATTGACGAAGCCGATCATGACGCTGCGGGGGATGAACCGCATGAGCTTTGCCACCCCGAATGCCGCCAGTGCGATCTGGAAGACTCCCGCAAGGATCACCGTGGCGATGAAGTAGTCCATCCCGTAGTCACGGGCGACGGGCGCGATCACGAGCGCGACTGCGCCGGTGGCAGCAGTGATCATGGCCGGCCTCCCGCCCACGAACGCGATGGTGATCGCCATGATGAAGGAGGAGAAGAGACCCACCTTCGGATCGACGCCGGCGATGATCGAGAAGGAGATCGCCTCCGGGATCAGCTCGAGAGCCACTACCAATCCTGCCAACACCTCGCGGGTGAGGAGGCGGGGGGACCTGAGTGCGGTGAGGACCGAGGGGTCCGGGCGGTACCGTTCCCGGTCCTTGGTACGTACGGTGGTCGTCATGGGCTCCCCTTGCTCGGCGTCCGGCCCACGCGTGCGAGGGAACGCGAGAGGCTCATCGCCGAATGATCGCACGAAACCGGCACGCCCGGGCCACCTGCCCAGCCCCCCAGGCGGGCGAATGCCGCACACCTCCACCCGGTCAGCACCCACTCCACCTGAACCCACCCAGCCCCATCTCTGCGCGCTCCGAGACTAGGCTTGACGGGGGACCTACCGGGAGGAGCCGCCGTGGACGTGGAGACGCTGCTGGAGCAAATCCGCAGCCGGGGGGGCCGCGTGACCCCCGTGACCCGACTGGTGATCGAACGCGCGCTCGACAACCCGGAGGAGCACTTCCGCGCGGTGGACCTCCTCCAGCACGTGCTCGATACCGAGCCGACAGCCACGGAGTCCACCGTCTACCGCACGCTCGATCGCCTGGTTGAGCACGGCGTGATGGAGCGCTCCCAGATCGGAGAGGGCGCGCCACGGTTCCATGTTGGCCACGGCCCTCACGAGCACCTCGTTTGTGAGGAGTGCGGTGGGATCACGGACGCCCCCACCAACCTCCTCGACGGCATCGCCCACCACCTCCACGACTCCCATGGGTTCGTGCTACGGATCGGTATGTCCACCCTCGGTGGCACCTGCCGTGACTGCCGTTACGCGGACGACCCCACCGGTGACTGATCCTCCGCGCGGCCACCGCGCCCTGCAGGCGAGCGGAGGACGGAGGGGGGCAGCAGCACCGCGCGAATTCGCGCGGCCCGGCCTGCCCGGGAGCGGAGACCGCCTACCGCCGCGGTGAGGAGGTCTCCCACGGGTGCGCGGGAGCTTCCTGTGTGCGGCGCGGGGCCCGCTGTGTGCTTCGCAGGGCCCGGGTCCCGCTCCGAGGGCGCTCCGACGGTGGCATCCGCGTAACGCTCGGCCCCATAGGCCCGCGCCAGCTCCTCGGCCGCAGCCGCGCCCCGGTGGTCCAAGGCTGCGTGGGCCTCAAGGTACTCGAGAACTGCCTCCGCCGTGCGGGCGCGCGGCCCCACGGCCATGGGATCGCGTGGCAGGTGACCGAGGTCGAGCGCGGTGTCCTCCACCTCCGCCCACGCGTGCTCCGCGGCTCGATCGCCCCTCGCAATGGCGGCCCTGCGTCCCCAGGAACGTACCCGTCGCACCCCGGCCGGGATCAGGAGGAGGATTACGACGGCCCCCACGAGCCACCGCGCGAGGCCCGCCTGGGGCTCACCCGCGTCTGCGGCCCCGGGCTCCGGCACTGGCTCCGGCGCCTGAACCGTGGGCTCCGGCGCCGGAACCTCC
>JAAZBW010000205.1 GCA_012513625.1 Actinomycetales bacterium
CATCGTCGGGAAGGTGAGCGGACTCGTCCCGGTGGAGGTGGACGACCTGCGCGAGGGGGACTTCGGCGCGTGGCAGGGCTTGAACCGGCGGGAGATCCAGGCCACCTGGCCCGACGAACTCGAGCGCTGGCATCACGAGGTGGAGGTTGCGCCGCCCGGCGGCGAGTCACTCGCCCAGGTTGCGGCGCGCGTGCGCGAGGTGGCCGGGCAGGCCCTCGCCGGGCATGCCGGAGAGACCGTGGTGCTCGTGGCCCACAGCATCGTCACCAAGACGGGGATCGGCACCCTCACGGGGATGGATCCCGCCACCTGGTACGAGCTGCGGATCCCACCCGGCTCCGTCTCCATCCTGCGGCTCTGGCCGGAGGCCCACGAACTCGTGGTGACGGGCCTGCCGCCGGAGGTGGTGGGTTCCGACGCCACACCCACCCTCTTCTGACCGGGCTCCGGACAACGCTCGGCCGGAAGTCACGTTCGGGGCGGTGCTGCCGCCGCCCGAGTCCCACGGCACACCTGACCCATCCCTCGGGACGGTACGATTGTGGGGCGAATGAGTCGGCCAGGCGGCCGCGTCGGAGGATCCCCTCGGGGTGAACCCGCCGAGGAACGTCCGGGCTCCACAGGGCAGGGCGGTGGGTAACACCCACCCGGGGTGACCCGCGAGCAAGTGCAACAGAAAGCAGACCGCCTGGGTGACCAGGTAAGGGTGAAACGGTGGTGTAAGAGACCACCAGCGTTCCCGGTGACGGGGGCGGCTGGGCAAACCTCGCCCGGAGCAAGACCAGACAGCGTGCGTTCGAGGGCTGCCCGCCCGAGCACGTGGGTAGGTTGCTGGAGGGGCGTGGCAACGCGTCCCCGAGATGGATGGTCGCTGCCCCGCGCGAGCGGGGTCACAGAACCCGGCGTACAGGCCGGCTCATTCGCACCTTTCACGGCCGCCTTTTCGGCCGCCGGAACCTGGAAGGGGGGAGGGGCGGCGCCCCTCCGATGAGTGAAATGCGTGACGGGCCGCCCGGGCGTGGGAGGATTCCACGCATGACACGGACCCGACGCCGCGGCGCACTCCTGATCCTCGCCACCCTCACCCTGTTCCTCTCGGGCTGCATGCGGATGCACATCAACGTGACCCTCAACCCGGACGACACGGCGGCGGGGGAGATCATCATCGCCCTCTCCGACGAGATGATGGCCGAGTTTGGTATGGACCCCCAGGAGGTCTGGAACGACGTGTCCAGCGAGATGGATATGCCCGACGAGTTCGAGCAGGCTGCGTACAGCGAGGATGGTTACACGGTCGCCCGTTACTCGTTCACGGACACGCCGATCGCGCAGTGGTCCGCGGGAGGTGCCACGGATGACCTCCAGATTGTCCGCGATGGCAACGACTACGTGGTCACCGGCGTACTCGACTTCTCCGACGAAGCGGAGGACGCCGGAGACATCCCGGGCGCCGAGGCGCTCTACGATTCGATGGACATCCGGGTGGCCTTCACCTTCCCGAGCACCATCACGGACACGAACGGCACCGTCTCCGGCAGCACAGTCACCTGGGCTCCCGCGATGGGCGAGCGCCTCGAAATCTACGCTCGTGGCCCGGCGACGGGCACGGCCGCCCCGGCTCCCTGCGGTGGCACCGATACCGATACGGATACGGATACGGATACGGATACGGATACGGATGCCGCCGCTGGGGAGGAAGCCACCTCCCCGGGCGTCACACCCACTCCCGCTCCCGCCGATGGCGGCTTCCCCTGGCTCTGGGTGGGCATCGGCGCCGGCGTACTCGCGCTCGCGGGCATCGTGACCGCGCTCCTGATGCGGAACCGCAACGGCGGCCAGGGTGAAGACCCCGCCGCACCGTACGGTGCCCCGAGCTACGGTGGCCCGCAGCAGGGCTACGGAGCCGCCCCCTATGCCCCCGGTCCGCAGTACGGCGGTCAGCAGCAGTGGGGACAGCAGCCGCAGCAGTACGGCCAACCGCAGCACTATGGCCAGCAGCAGCCGTACGGTCAGCAGCAGTACGACCCGTCGCAGCAGCAGTGGGGCCAGTCTCAGGGCGGCCAGACCCAGCAGTTCCCCCAGCAGCAGCCCGAGCAGCAGTGGGGTCAGTTCGGCCAGCCGCAGTTCGGCCAGCAGCCGGATGCCTCGCAGCAGCCCGGCGAGCAGGGGGATATCCGACCGCAGGGGGAGAGCCCGAGCTCCTGAGTCAGGAGGAGTGGGACGGTGCGGCCAGCCGCGCCGCCCCCACGATTCCGGCGCTGTTCCGCAGCGCGGCCGGCACCAGCGGCGTCCGCACTTTGATGAGGCCGAGGAACTCCTCGTGCTCGCGGGAAACCCCGCCGCCCACCACGAACAGGTCGGGTGAGAAGAGCATCTCGAGCACCGAGTAGTAGCGCGTGAGGCGCTTCGCCCACTTCCCGTACGTGAGGCCCTCCCGTTCCTTGGCCGCCGAGGAGGCGCGCGATTCGGCGTCGTGGCCGTCGATCTCGAGGTGGCCCAGCTCGGTGTTCGGCACGAGGACCCCATCCACGATCAGGGCAGAGCCGATCCCGGTCCCCAGGGTGGTCACGATAACCGTGCCCAGCTGGTTCCTCGCCGCGCCGTAGGCCACCTCCGCATACCCGGCCGCGTCCGCGTCGTTCACGGTGGACACGGGGCGTCCGAGCGAGGCCGTCATCAACTGGTCAGCGTTCACGCCCTTCCAGGACTGGTGGAGGTTCGCCATGAACAGCACCTCACCGTACCTGATTGGCGCCGGGAGGGAGACCCCCACGGGCGTGTCCGCCGGTAACTCGAAGAAGGCGAGCACGCGCTCGCAGATCTCCGCCACCGCCTCCGGCGTGGAGTGTTCAGGGGTGGGGATCCGCTTACGCTCCGTCAACAGATTCCCGGTCGCGAGATCGACGGGTGCCCCCTTGATTCCGGACCCGCCGATGTCGATTCCGAACGCGATGGGTGCGGTGGGCACGGTGGGAACGGCCTGCATACGGGACTCCTGCGGGGATGAGGGGGTGAGGGGAGCGGGAACGGTCGTGTTTCAGGGGGTGGTCAGGATTTCGGCGCCGTTCTCCGTGACCACGATCGTATGCTCCCACTGGGCCGTGCGGGAACGGTCCTGCGTCACCACGGTCCAGTCGTCGTCCCACTGCTCCCAGTCGATCTCTCCGAGCGTGAGCATCGGCTCGATCGTGAACACCATGCCGGGCACCATCACCTCGTCATAGTGGGGCGCCGCATCGTAGTGCGGGATGATCAGCCCAGAGTGGAACGCCTCACCCACACCGTGCCCCGTGAAGTCGCGGACCACGCCGTACCGGAAGCGGCGGGCGTACGCCTCGATCACCCGGCCGATCACGTTCACCTCGCGGCCCGGCTTCACGGCGCGGATTCCGCGCATCATCGCCTCGTGGGTGCGTTCCACGAGGAGGCGGGACTCCTCGTCCACCTCGCCCACGAGGAACGTGGCGTTCGTGTCCCCGTGGACGCCCTCCCGGTAGGCGGTGATGTCGATGTTCACGATGTCACCCTCGTGGAGCACCGTGGAGTCCGGGATGCCGTGGCAGATCACCTCATTGATGGAGGTGCACAGGGACTTGGGAAAGCCGCGGTAGTCCAGTGAGGAGGGGTAGGCACCCTCGGCGATGAGGAACTCGTGGCCGATCCGGTCCAGTTCGTCCGTGGTGATGCCCGGCCGTACCGCCGCCCCCACCGCCTCGAGGGCCCGGGCGGCCAATTGGCTGGTGGCGCGGATCCGCTCCACCTCTCCCGCCGTGTAGATGTCCGAGTGAGTC
>JAAZBW010000016.1 GCA_012513625.1 Actinomycetales bacterium
AACACCCACCGGCCTCAAACACCTTGACAAATACCGGATGGGCGGGCGACGGAACCGCAACCACACACCCGGCGTCAGGTTTCTCGCCGAGTGTGTGGCGACGGAACCGCAACCACACACCCGGCGTGGGGGTGGGCGTCTTGGGCGTGGGACTAGAATGGGGTGTTCCAATTCCTCGTCCCAGCTGGAGAGCTGGGGTGCGCGGCCTCCCACAACCTGGTTCGAGACCGCGGTGCGCCCGCAGAACTCAACGCCGTTGAACCGTACTTTTGCCTCCCTCGCGTACCCGAACTACCGCAAGTGGTTCTACGGGGCGCTGATCGCCAACCTCGGCACCTGGATGCAGCGCATCGCGCAGACCTGGGTGGTCCTCGCCGAACTCTCGGAGGACTCCGGCCTCGCCGTGGGCACCGTGGTGGCGCTCCAGTTCCTCCCCACCCTGTTCCTGACCCCCCTGGGCGGAATGCTGGCAGACAGGGTGGATCGCAAGAAGCTGCTCATCAGCACCCAGGTGGGGCTCGCCCTCAGCTCCCTCGGCCTCGGAGTGCTCGTGCTCTCCGGGTACGCCGAACTCTGGCACGTCTACATCTTCGCGATCGTGCTCGGCATCCTCTCCGCGCTCGACCAGCCCGTGCGGATGACCTTCGTCTCCGAGCTCGTGCCGCCCACCTCGCTCGCGAACGCCGTGGGCCTGAACGGCGCCTCGTTCAACGCCGCCCGGCTGGTGGGCCCCGCGATCGCCGGCCTGCTCATCGCCATGGTGGGCTCGGGCTGGGTCTTCCTCATCACGGGCATCGGGTTCGCCGGCCCCATCATCGCGATGCTCGTGATGAAGGACGAGGACATGTACTACGGCGCGCGCGCCTCCCGGAAGGACCAGGGGCTCGGCGTGGCGGTCCGCTACGTTCGCGAGCACGCGGATATTGCCGTGATCATCGCCGTGATGGCCGTGGTGGGCGCATTCGGCCTGAACTTCCAGCTCTTCATCTCCACCATGGCCCGCGACGCCTTCGATCGCGGCCCCGAGGACTTCGGAATCCTGAACGCCCTCATGGGCCTCGGCTCGCTTGCCGGCGCCCTCATGGCCGCCCGCCGCACGCGCCCCCGCACCCGGCTCGTGGTGGGTGCCGCCGCCGCGTTCGGCGCCCTCACCCTGATCTCGGCCTTCATGCCCACCTTCGAGCTGTACGCCGCGGTCGGGATCCTCGTGGGCTTCTTCGCCACCACGATGATGAACTCGGCGAACTCCACCATCCAGCTGGCCTCCGATCCCGCCGTACGCGGCCGGGTGATGAGCCTCTACCTCATGGTGTTCCTCGGCTCCACACCGGTGGCGTCCCCGGTGATCGGCTGGATTGCGGAGACCTATGGCGCCCGCACGGCAGTGGCACTCGGCGGGGGATTCACCTTCCTGGCCGCGCTCGTGGCCATGGTGTGGGCGTGGCGCCGCTGGGGGGTGCGCGTGGAGTACCGCCTCCGGCCGCGGCCCGCGCTCGAGATCCTCAACCCGC
>JAAZBW010000206.1 GCA_012513625.1 Actinomycetales bacterium
AGGGTTCGATTCCCTTAGGCGGCTCCGGGGTGCCCCGTTCCACCAACGGGGCACCCCTTTTCATCGGCCACGCAGCGTACACCTCCCCGTGATCTCCGCGAATGTGCCACTCGTACTCCGTTGCACGCCGAGTAGGCTGGGCGTATTGACCCCAGGTTCGGAGAGGAGCATCAGACGTGGATGTTCTCCAGGCGCTCACGCCCACCGTGGTTGCTGCTATTGCCTTCTTTGCGATCATCCGCGCGATCATCCGCGCGGATCGTAACGAGCGAGCCGCCATTGCGCGGTTCGAAAGGGACTCGGAGAAGACCGAATAGCCGCTCCTTTCCTCGATATCATTGTTAATGTCCCGGCAATGTGAGTATCGTAGGGACGTCAGCATTTCGTTCCGAGGTTGGGATGGTACAGAAGATGGCACGCAAGGTGATTGTGCAACTGGTAGATGACGTGGACGGCGGAGATGCCAACGAGACCGTCTCGTTCGCTCTGGATGGAATTCAGTACGAAATCGACCTGAACGAGGGCAACGCCTCCGAACTCCGCAACTCCCTCGAGCGTTGGATTTCCAGTGCCCGTCGCGTTGCTGGTCGTCGCACGCAGAACACTGGCCGTGCGGCCAAGGCCGGCGGCACCTCGGACGCGGCGAAGATCCGTGCGTGGGCGCGCGAGCAGGGAATCGAGACCTCGGCCCGTGGCCGGATCCCCTCCGAACTGCGCGAGCGGTACGAGCGCGAAGCGAACTGACGTTTCGCCCTTTCGTCCCCCCTATGGCCGCCACGTCTGCGGCAGGATGGAACCATGACCTACAAACTTGTGCTGCTCCGCCACGGTGAGAGCGACTGGAACGCCAAGAACCTGTTCACCGGCTGGGTGGATGTCCCCCTCTCTGAAAAGGGGTGGAACGAGGCGATCAACGGCGGCAGGATGCTGACGGAGAACGGCATCACGCCTGATGTCCTCCACACTTCGCTGCTGCGCCGCGCCATCATGACAGCCAACCTTGCACTCGATGCGGCGGACCTGCACTGGATTCCCGTGAAGCGCCACTGGCGGCTCAACGAGCGCCACTACGGCGCCCTCCAGGGAATGAACAAGAAGGAGATCCGGGACAAGTACGGCGAGGAACTGTTCATGCAGTGGCGTCGCTCGTATGACACGCCGCCGCCTCCAATTGAGGTGGGCAGCGAGTTCTCGCAGGACGCGGACCCCCGCTACGCCGGAGAGCCGATCCCGCTTGCCGAGTGTTTGAAGGACGTGCTCGTGCGCGCCCTCCCCTACTGGGAGGCTGAGATCGTGCCGGACCTGAAGGCGGGCAAGACCGTCCTCGTGGCCGCGCACGGCAACTCGCTACGTGCGATCGTCAAGCACCTGGACAACGTCTCGGACGAGGCAATCGCCGGGCTGAACATCCCCACGGGGATCCCGCTGTACTACGAGCTCGATGAGGACCTGAAGCCGATCACGGCCGGCGGTACCTACCTGGATCCCGAAGCAGCGGCTGCCGCGATCCAGGCCGTCGCCAACCAGGGCAAGTAGGCTCCGCCACACACGAGGGAGGGCCCCGGCGAATCCGCCGGGGCCCTCCCTCGTTCACTACCCGCACACGGACTCAGTCCACGAACGACTCTCCCCCGAGCCTCTCGGTCACGGATGAGTCAAGATCGCCGGTCACCAGGTACTCGAGGCGGTTCGCCCCGGAGACGCAGTGGTCACCGAGCCGCTCCAGGAAGCGGGTGAGGAGCACCGAGTTCACCACCTCGTGGCGCTTCAGCTCCACCTGCTCCACATTCAGGAGCTCGAACGAACGCTTGAGCGCGTTGTCCAGGTTGTCATCCTTCCGGCGGATCCCCTCGGCAATTTCGAGGTCGTGGGTGTCGAGGAGGCGCGTGAGGTCCTCCGCCACCTCAGTGGCGTAATGGGTCATATCCGAGAGCAACTCGAACATGGGGCCGCCGCACACGTGCTCGGGGTACCGGGTACGGGCGGAGTAGGCCACATGCCGGGCGAGATCGCCCATGCGCTCGAGGGTGGCGGAGAGGCGCATGGCGGAGACCACGAGGCGGAGGTCGGTCGCAACGGGCTGCTGGCGCGCCAACAGCGAGAGGCACATGGCCTCAATCGAGTCCTCGTACTCGTCGATCCTGTTATCGGCGTCGATCACGCGCTCGGCCTTCTCGATATCGGCCTCCCGGAGCGCCTCACCGGCTACGCGCACGGCTTCCGCAACCTTGAGGGACATCGCGTAGATGTCATCCCCCAGATCGGCGAGCTCCTGCTGGAAAATCTTGCGCACTACACGACTCCTTCACGGGTGCGGCTACCTGGTCCACAACACAGGCTAACCTCCCAGCGGCCGGTGAACGCGCGGTGTCAC
>JAAZBW010000207.1 GCA_012513625.1 Actinomycetales bacterium
CGCGCGTGCTCTACCAGCGCGAGGTGGTGGGATTCGTGTGGCAGCAGACCGCGCGGAACCTGCTGCCGTACCTCACTGCCGTACAGAACGTGGAGGTGCCCATGATCCTCGCGGGGGGCCCGGACGCCCGGGAGCGCCGGGAGCGCGCGGAGGAGTTGCTGGACGCGCTCGGTATCCCGGACAAGCTGGACTCCATGCCCTCGGAGCTCTCCGGAGGGCAGCAGCAGCGTGTGGCGATCGCCGTGGCTCTCGCCAACCGCCCGCGGGTCCTCCTCGCGGACGAGCCCACGGGCGCCCTCGATCGGGCCACCTCCGCCGAGGTGTTGGACCTGATGCGCGCCACCTCGGAGGTGCTCGGCGTGACCATGCTGGTGGTCACGCACGATCCCACCGTGTCCGAACACGTGCGCCGCACCGTCCAGATCCGTGACGGCCGCACCTCCACCGAGGTGCTCCGACGCGTGGAGCGCGGCGAGGACGGCTCGGAGACCCACATCGCCGAGGAGTTCACCGTGATCGACCGCTCTGGCCGCCTGCAGCTGCCCGAGCACTACCTGGACGACCTCGGCCTGAAGGACCGCGTGCGGCTCTCCCTCGAAGCGGACCACGCCGGCGTGTGGCCGGAGGGACACCGCGAGTCGGGCGTCGGATTCCTCGGCAGCCCGGCCACATCACTGGACGGGGCCTCCTCCACCGAGCACCCCGCCCCCGCTGCCGCACCTCCTCCAGCCGGGCCGCCCGCCCCCGCTGCCGCACCTCCTCCAGCCGGGCCCCCCGTCCCCCCTGCCACACCTCTCGCTGCCGCACCTCCTCCAGCCGGGCCCTCCTCTCCGGGTGAGGGCGCGGCGGAGGATGGGCTCCGCCGTCGGGGACGGAGGGCCGCAGCACAGGACGAGGAGAGCCTCGCGGTGGAACGGGCCGCGATCGAGGCCATCCGCCGGGGCGAGGACCCGCACGAACAGGAGGAGGCGCCGTGAACGAGACCCTGATCGGTGCGCGCGGAATCGGCCGTACGTTCCCCACCAAGGCTGGCGACCTGGTGGCGCTCGCGGACGTGGACATCGAGGTGCGCGCCGGTGAGCTGGTGGTGGTGCGGGGGCCGTCCGGTTCGGGGAAGACCACACTGCTGAATTTGCTGGGCGCGCTCGACCGGCCCACCACCGGCACGATCACGCTGGCGGACGGCCGGGAGCTCTCGGTGCTGCCGGAGAGCGGCCTCGACGACGTGCGCCGGGACTACGTTGGCTTCATCTTCCAGAGCTTCGGGCTCATCCCCGCGCTCTCCGCGGAAGAGAACGTGGAGATGCCCCTCCGGATGCGCCGGACGGAGCCGGGGGAGCGGCGGGAGCGCGTGGCGGCGGCGCTCGCGGCCGTGGGCCTCGCCGGCCACTCGCACCAGCGGCCGGATGAGCTCTCGGGCGGCCAGCAGCAGCGGGTGGGGATCGCGCGGGCACTCGTGGCCGAGCCGCGGGTCCTGCTCGCCGACGAGCCGACGGCGCAGCTGGACTCCCGTACCGCGCTCACCATCATGGACCTGCTGCAGGCGCTCGCGGACGAGCGCGGCGTGGGCATGCTCGTGACCACGCACGATCCGAAGATGGCGGAGCGGGCCCAGCGACTGCTGGGGTTGGAGGACGGCCGCCTGCTGCCCTGACACCGTGCGGGCGCCGTCAGGCAATCGGGAGCCGGGGCGGCGCGTGGGGTGCTGGCAGGGGGGCCAGGCGTGGCACCGCCCCGGCGGTCTCGCACCGTGTTCGGGAGGTGGCTTTTCCGCTGCACTGAGGTGGTGGCGGGAATGCGGCGTTCGGGGCGCGTAGAATCATGCACGCCCTGACGTCGTGGTGCCTGCCCACCGCGCTGCGAGCCCCGGGCGGGTGCCCGGGAACCAACGGAAACGAGCCTTTATGCCCCAGCGCACGGACCTGCGCAATGTCGCGATCGTCGCCCACGTGGACCACGGCAAGACCACGCTCGTGGACGCCATGCTGTGGAGCTCCGGCGCGTTCGGCGAACACTCCAATGTGGAGGAACGCGCGATGGACTCGGGTGACCTCGAGCGCGAGAAGGGCATCACGATCCTCGCGAAGAACACGGCCGTGCACTACCGC
>JAAZBW010000208.1 GCA_012513625.1 Actinomycetales bacterium
CACGTTTCACGTGAAACGGATGCGGCGGCTGACCGGACCTGCCGGAAGAAGGCCTGCGCGTGTCTAACACGAAACGGCGGTAGCCGGGCTGCGGCCTGCTCACGAGGCGGGGCTGTCAGTCCCGTAGGTGAGCGAGGGGGCTCTTCTCCGCAGCGTGGCAATGCCACGACCGGGATGTTGCACGTGAAACGGAAGTCGTCGGTCCCTGGCCGAGTCACCAGGCGGGTGTGCCAATCCTTCCCGCGAGACGGCGGCCCCGTACCTTCCGCGGATACGTGAGAACGAAACCGCCCGTCTCACGCCAAGAAGAACTGGCCGACGCGCTCGCTACAGCGAGACGCATGTATGCAAGTTTCACGTGAAGCAGGGGCGATCAGTGCTCGCTGCACCTGGAACGGGACCGAGCATGTTTCACGTGAAACGGATAGGGTCCCGAGACTGGATCGTTCGATGATGGCGCGCGCCACCACTATCGCGCGATGGGGAGCTCGACCACCCGGGTCAGCTCACCGTCTAGCGGCGAGGTCAGCTCGTGCAGCTGAGCCCCCGTCACCCGGTACTTCCGGAACATCTTCCGGGCGGAGTCGATCTCTGCGGCGGCCTTCTCACCCTTGAGGGCCAGCACCCTACCGCCCCGCTTTGCCAGGGGAGCGGTCCACGGCAGCAGCTTGTCCAGCCGTGCCACGGCGCGAGCCGTCACCACATCATGCGGAGCCTCGTTCGCGAGGTCTTCGGCGCGCGCGTTGAGGACGCGCGCGTTGGCGAGCCCGAGCTCGCTCACCACCTCCTCGAGCCACTGAGCGCGACGCTCCATCGGCTCAATGAGGGTCACTCTCAGATCCGGGCGAGTGGCAGCAATGACCACGCCGGGTAGACCCGCGCCCGACCCCACATCCGCCACACTCAGGCCCTCACCAATCAGCGTGTTGACCACGAGACAGTTCACCAGGTGCCGGGACCACAGCCGGGGGAGCTCCCGTGGGCCAATCAGCCCGCGAAGCTCTCCTTCCGCTACTAGCAGTTGTGCATATGCAAATAGCCGGGCCTTCCCCTCGTCAGAACCGGCCAACTCCCACACCGTTGTGAGGAACTGGCTCGGATCCTCCGGTTGGGTGCCCGGCTCCGCATCTACCATCGGCCTACTGCTCGTCCTCGTCGACCTCGGGGCCGTCAACCTCGTCGTCGTCCTCGTCCTCGTCCTCAGAATCGTCGTCGCCGTCGGAATCGTCGCCGCCGTCGGAATCGTCGCCGCCGTCGGAGCCGTCGGCCCCGTCCTCGTCGTGGTCACCCTCGGAACCGTCGGAGTCGAACGCAGCCCGATCCTCGTCGTCGGAGATCTCGTCACCGAAGTTGCTATCCGCGGACACCTCGTCCACAGACGCGTCCTCGTCCGGCGAGTCCACCGAGTCCGCCGACTCCTTGGCCTCGTCCACCACCACGTGATCGTCCGCCGGCATGATCACAACGCGGCGATTGGGCTCGGCGCCCTCGGACTCAGAGACGAGACCGGACACCTTCACCTGATCGTGGATTACCTTGCGTTCGAACGGGTTCATGGACTTCATCCGCACAGGCTCGCCGGTGCGCTCCACCTCGGCGATCGCCTCAATCGCGAGCGCGGTGAGCTCCTCGCGCACGCCGGCCCGGAAGCCGGCAACGTCCAGCATGAGCCGGGAGCGCTCGCCCGTCTTGGTTTGGACGGCCAGGCGGGTGAGCTCCTGCAGCGCGTCGAGCACGCGGCCGTTCTCGCCCACGAGGCGCTTCAGCCAACGATCGCCGTACTCCTCGGAAATGATCTCGAGGGCGGCACGGTCGTTCTCCACGTCGATATCGATGTCGCCATCCAGATCGCAGATGTCGAGGAGTTCCTCCAGGTAATCCGCGGCAATGTCGCCCTCTTCCTCCAGCCGCTGGACGATGCTGGTCTCGGTCATGATGTCTCCTTCAGTGTTCCGGGGATCCACCGCGGCTGCTCCGCGCAGGAATACCCCGAGGGGGTATATGTTCGGCCGCTTGGCCGGGTACTACGCGTCGTTGTAACGGCCCTTTGCCTGCTCCTGCTGGCGCCGCTTCTCGGCAGCCTGGCGCTTCTCGCGGGCCGCCTTCCGCTCTGCGGCGCGCTGCTCGTAGCGACGCCGGGCACGTTCCGCATCGGTGAGCCCGTCCTTGCCGCGCACCTCGCCCGCATCCGCATCCTCTGCCTCGGCGAGCACCTGCGCCTGGGCCTCCGCCTCCGCAGCGGCCAGCGCCGCCGCCTCAGCCTCGATGTTCGCGGCGTCCTCAAGCGGTGCGTTCGGAACGGCACCCTTCTTCTTGGCACGGGACTTGCCCATGGGCTGGACCCTCTGGCCCTGCGGCTGGATCTCCTCCGTGGCAGCCACGTCCCCGTCCTCCGCCGGCAGGCCCTTCTTCGCGCGCTTCGCCGCATCACGGACCTGCTTGGCCTTGTAGGCCTCCGAGCCGGGAGCCGGCTGCCGCCGGATCGTGTACATCTGCTGCCCGATGGCCCAGAGGTTGGAGACCGTCCAGTAGACCAGGAGGCCCATCTGGAACATGGTGCCGGTGAACACGAAGA
>JAAZBW010000017.1 GCA_012513625.1 Actinomycetales bacterium
CTCCCCGCCCTCCCTTTTCGCCGACCGTGTGCCCAAAACCCCTCCGCCGCACCCGCCCTTCGCCGACTGCGTACCCGGAACTCTTCCGCCGCGCCCTCCCGCCGTCCCCTTCCCCTTTTTCTACCCCGGAGGCGCCATTGCGGCCACCCGCGGCGGACAAGCTGTGAAGCTAACGCCTCGTGGACGAGTAGCGACGCTATTTGTTGGGACAGGTGATGCCTGTGTCAACGGGTGTGACCAGTGGGACGGACAACCCGTGAAGCTACAGGCTTCCGGACAAGTAGCGACACTGTTTGTCCGGGAAAGCGCTCGATCCTGGCTGGGAACGCTCGATCCTGATCCGGGAAGGGAGCCCGTTCCCTCATCGACGACGGCGGAGCCCACTCTTCCGTCGTCGCGTCGCCTCTGGGGCCCGCTGATCGCGAGCCCGGCCCTCGACTGAGTGTTGAAGACTGCGAGTGAGTGGGTTCTGGGCGCCCCAAAACAGCTCACTCGGCGGATTCAACACTCACTCGACGAAGAGGAAGTGACGAACGCTGGTGCCGGCGGGCCGGGGACCGGCGGAGGTGGGGGCGGGACTTTGGGCACACACTCGACGAAATGCCGGGGCGGCGACGGCGGGGCGGAAGTCGGGGCGGGGACGAAACCGGAGGAGATGCGGAGGTGGCGGACTGGCGGTAACCACACACTCGGCGAAAGTGGGGGACCGGCGAGCAGGATGGCAAAAGGGGGCGGCCCCCGCACACAAGAAAGGGGCGGCCCCCGCACACAAGAAAGGGGCGGCCCCCGCACACAAGAAAAGGGCGGCCCCGGGCGCTTCCGCACCCGGGGCCGCCTTTCCCAAGGGAGTCCTACTCGGCCTTGAGGATCACCTTGAGAGCCTTGTTCTTGGCCGCCTGGCCAAAGACCTCGTACGCCTCCATGATCTCGTCGAGCTTCATGGCGTGTGTGGCCATCTTCTCCACGGGCATCTTGCCCTCGGCGATCATCTTCAGGAGCATCTCGCCCGTCACGTTGTTGACGAGGCCCATGGAGAGCCGGATGTTCTGGATCCACGCCTCGTTGAGCTTCAACTCCACCGGGGTGCCGTGCACGCCCACGTTGGCCACCTGGCCTCCGGGCCGCACGATCGCCATGCAGGCGTCGAAGGTGGCGGGGATGCCCACGGCCTCGATGGCCACGTCCACGCCGAGCCCGTCCGTGAGGGCGAGCACCTGCTCCTTCCAGTCCGCGTCGCCGGAGTTCACGGAGTGGGTGGCGCCAAAGTCCTTCTTGGCGGCCTCGAGGCGAGAGTCGTCGAGGTCCACGGCCACGATCCTGGAGGCGCCGTGCAGTCCGGCGGTGGCCATCACCGCGAGGCCAACGGGGCCCGCGCCCACCACGGCTACCACGTCACCCGGCTTCACGCCGCCGTCACGCACGCCGATCTCGTACCCCGTGGGATAGATGTCCGAGACCATGATGCCGGCCTCATCGGTGACGCCCTCGGGGATCTTGTAAAGCGAGGTGTCAGCGAACGGAACGCGCACGTACTCCGCCTGGGTGCCGTCGATCAGGTGGCCGAAGATCCAGCCCACGCCGCCCACGGTCTGGCAGTGCGAGGTGAGGTTCTGGCGGCAGTACTGGCACGTGCCGCATGCGGTGACGCAGGAGATGATGGCGCGCTCGCCCACCTTCCAGTTCGTCACGGCGCTGCCCACCTCGGTGATGGTTCCCACGCCCTCGTGACCGAGGATGCGGCCCTTCTCCACCGCGGGCACATCGCCCTTCATGATGTGCAGGTCGGTCCCGCAGATGGTGGTGGTCTCCACCCTGATGATCACGTCGGTGGGGTCCTGGATCGTGGGGTTCGGGACCTCCTCCCACGCCTTCTCGCCGGGACCGTGGTACACAAGTGCCTTCATGAAATGGGCTCCTTCGCCTGTTCTGTCGGTGCTGCGCGTAATGCTCGTGCTGCTCGTATTACTCGGGTCCTACCCGGGTGCCTCACTCCAGCGCGGCCGAGGACCGGTCGCGCCGGTGTGGTGGCGTCTTCGGTGCGGAGCAACAGTGCTTTCCGCAACCGTTTGACGCCTTTCACCCTAGGCACAAGGTCCCTTCCGCGCACGGGACCTTCGTCCCACGGAAATCCCACATCATGGACGCCGCACGTGACGTGCCCTGCGAACTGTGGTTCCATTGCCGCACAACCACCTTCGGCGGGACCTCCTGCCGGAACCTTCGGCGGACCTCCGCCGGGAACCACGGAGAACAGACGTGAACATTCACATTCGCGAGCAGCGTCCCGCCGGCCTTTCCGCCGCGCGCTGCCAGTGTGTGTTCGCCTCCGTGTCCACCTGTTGTTGTTGATCCCGCCCACAGGCACTCACGCCCCCGCACGGGCGAGCTGATCAACGAAACGCAAGCTCTGCCGTCGTACGGGGTGCCCCAGTCACCTGAAGCGTGACCCCTCCGGTCCTTTCGGACCCACCCGGTCATCCGACCGCCCCGGCCACCCGGCCGCCCCCTCGCCCGCCGTTCGGCGCGCGAATTCACACACCGTGAAAGGCACCCCCATGTCCAGTTCCCCGACGGCGGAGCGCACCCGGCGCCTCCGTCTCCCCTCGTTTTCGGCGCAGATACTCATCGCGCTCGTGCTAGGCGTCATCCTCGGGTGGCTCGCCCTCACCATGGGCGCACACGCCGACGGCAGCTCCAACTGGCTCGCCACCACCCTCTCCACGATCGGCTCCTCGTTCGTGGCGCTGCTGCGGGCGATCGTGCCGCCGCTCGTGTTCCTCGCGATCGTGGCCTCGATCGCGAACCTACGCGGCGTGGCAAACGGCGCACGGCTCGCCGGCCAAACGCTCATCTGGTTCGCCACCACGGCGCTCATCTCCGTGGGCATCGGCATCGGGCTCGGGCTGATCATGCAGCCCGGCGCGCACACGTCGGTGAGCGCGGATGCGGCGGCCATGCCCTCGCGGACCGGCTCATGGCTCGGATTCCTCGAAGGGCTGATCCCGAGCAACTTCCTGGGGCTCGCCGTGAGCTCCCGGCCCGCTGTGACGGACGGCGTGGTCACGGGCGTCAGCTCCTCCGTGAACTTCAACGTGCTCCAGATCATCGTGCTCGCCCTCGTGGTGGGCGTTGCGGCACTCCGCTCCGGCTCCAAGGCCGAGCCGTTCCTCTCCTTCACGCGCTCCGCGCTGCACGTGGTGCAGAAGGTGCTCTGGTGGATCATCCGCCTCGCGCCGCTCGGCACGATCGGCCTCGTGGGCAACGCGATCGCCGCCTACGGCTGGAGCTCGCTCGCCTCGCTGGGCATGTTCTCCATCGCGATCTATGTGGGCCTCGCGCTCGTGCTGTTCGGCGTCTACCCGATCCTGCTCCGCGCACACGGCCTCTCCATCCGCCGCTACTTCCAGGGCGCGTGGCCGGCGCTGCAGTTGGCGTTCGTCTCCCGCTCCTCCATCGGCACCCTGCCCCTCACGGAGCGCGTGACCTCCGGGAGCCTCGGTGTGCCGCGCGGCTACGCGAGCTTCGCAGTTCCGCTCGGCGCCACCACCAAGATGGACGGCTGCGCCTCGATCTACCCGGCGATCGCGGCCATCTTCGTGGCCCAGTTCTTCGGGCTCTCCCTCTCGGCGCTGGACTACGTGCTGATCGCGTTCGTGTCCGTGGTGGGCTCCGCCGCCACCGCCGGCCTCACCGGCGCCACCACCATGCTCACCCTCACACTGGCCACGCTCGGCCTGCCGCTCGAGGGCGTGGGCCTGCTGCTGGCCGTGGACCCGATCCTGGACATGGGCCGCACCGCCACGAACGTGGCAGGCCAGATCCTGGTGCTCGTGATCGTGGCGAAGCGTGAGGGCATCCTCGATGAGGATCAGTACAACTCCGCCCACGGTCAGGACCTCTTCGCCGAGGTGGTTGCGGAGATGGCAGCGGGCGCAGTTGCTGCGGCCGATCACGCAGCTGTGGCGGACGTCGAACTTGTCTCCGCGGGCGTCGCCGCGGGCTCGGCCGAGACGGGTGACGCAGGCACCGCACCTCCAGCGGGGCATAGCCACCACCGCACCTCCAGCGGGGCATAGCCACCACCGCACCTCCAGCGGGGCATAGCCACCACCGCACCTCCACATTGGGTGGGATGTTAGACGTTAGACCTCTAACATCCCACCCAATGATTTTTTGGTGCGGCGGCAGGGCCGGGCGGGCGCGGCGGGCGCGGGGCGGGCGGGACGTAGCGGCGGAAATCGGCAACAGCCCGGAGAACGGCGGCGAAGGCCGGGCGCACAGGCGCGGGACCGGACAGAAGGCCC
>JAAZBW010000209.1 GCA_012513625.1 Actinomycetales bacterium
CTTGAACGCGGGACCTCTTCCTTATCAGGGAAGCGCTCTAACCGACTGAGCTATAGGCCCGGGGGGTGCTGTTCCTCGGCTGAGGACGCCAGTCGAGAATATCCCACCGCGCCGCCCCGCCCCAACTCGCGTCTGCGCGAGATTGGTCACGCGTCCGGGAGTGGGCGCCTCCAGCCCCGACGGCGGAGCTCACCTCTCGCCGTAGCCACACACTCGACGGGAAGGGAGCGGAACCCCAACCACACACTCGCCGGGAAGGGAGCGGAACCCTAACCACACAGTCGGCGAGAGGGGGGTCGGCGGGAAGTTTGGGACGGCTCAGTCGTCGGTGAAGGTGAGGTGGATGCCGCCCACGAGGGCCGCCACGATGTTGTACAGGAACGCGCCGAGGGTGGAGAGCGCGGTCAGCAGCACCACGTTCAGCACGGCCACGAGCGTGGACAGGGACATCACGCGGTCGAACTTCACGAACTCCATGAGGCCGAGCAGCTGCTCGTTGCCGATATCGAGGAGCAGGGTGTTGATCTTGTCGAACACCGCCATCGAATCCAGTACGCCCCAGATGATCGCGGACGCCACCACGGTCATGATGCCGAACGCCACCGCGAGCAGGAAGCCAAGCTTCATGATGCTCCACGGGTCCACCCGTGCCACCGAGAGGCGGACCCGCCGCGGGCCTGCCAGGCGGGCGACGGACGAGGGCTCCTCGCGCACCACCGGCTCGGACTCCGTCCGCTCACCCTGGGCGCCCGTGGACACGCGGTTGGGCGTGGTGCGCATCGAGTTGCGGGTGGCAGCCGAGGTGGAGCCGGACGGAGGAGGCGGCGGTGGGGCCGAGTGGCGCTGCTCGTCCGTGGTGCTCATCGCGTGCCTCCATCATCGATCTCATCGGCGGGATCGCCGGTCACACCTGCCTCGCGGGCCGCTGCGGACCCAGCAGGTTCACCAACCGTACCGCCGTTCGGGCCCTCATTCGCGCCGTTGTTACCGGAGTCACCGTTCTCATCTTCGGTAGGACCGCCGGCCTCGCCGCCGGCCGCGGCCCCCGCATCCGCAACTTCCGCAACTTCCGCAACTTCGGCGCCGTTCTCCGCGTTCCGGGCGATCGCGATGATGCGGTCCCCGTCATCCGGCTTGGCGAACGTCACGCCCTGGGTGTTGCGGCCGGTGCGGTTGACCTCGGACACGGCCGAGCGCACGATCCGGCCCTTTTCCATGATCACGAGCACCTCGGTGGACTCGTCCACCACGAGCGCCCCCACGAGGTCTCCGCGGGCCTCCACCAGGTTCGCCACCTTGATGCCGAGGCCGCCGCGGCCCTGCACTCGGTACTCATCGAGCAGGGTCCGCTTCGCGAACCCGCCCTCGGTCACCACGAACAGGTCGGAGTCCTCCACCACCTTCTCCATGGTCAGGAGCGAGTCACCCTCCCGGAAACGCATGCCGAGCACGCCGGAGGTGGCGCGGCCCATGGGACGCAACTGTTCGTCGTCGGCGTGGAAACGGAGCGACTGGCCGCGGCGCGTGACCAGCACGAGGTCATCGGACCCGTCCACGAGCGCGGCACCCACGAGCTCATCGATCCCGTGGCCCTCCCACTCGCGCAGGTTGATGGCGATCACGCCGCCGGAGCGGTTCGAGTCGAACTCGGAGAGGCGCGTCTTCTTCACGAGCCCGCCGCGGTTGGCGAGCACCAGGTACTCCGCCTCCTCGTAGCTGGAGATGTTGAGCACCTCCGCTATCTGCTCCTCCGGCTGGAAGGCGAGGAGGTTCGCCACATGCTGGCCCTTGGAGTCGCGCCCGCCCTCGGGCAGGTCGTACGCCTTCGCGCGGTAGACGCGTCCCTTGTTGGTGAAGAACAGCAACCAGTCGTGGGTTGAGGTGGTGAAGAAGTGGGCCACCACATCGTCCTCACGCAGAGAGGCTCCCCGGACCCCCTTACCGCCCCGGTGCTGGGCCCGGTACGCGTCCGTGCGGGTGCGCTTCGCGTAGCCGGAACGCGTGATCGTGACCACCACGTCCTCGCGGGGAATCAGGTCCTCATCGGACATGTCCCCATCGAACGGCATGATGGTGCTGCGGCGCTCGTCCCCGTACTTCTCCACGATCTCGCCGAGCTCGGTGCCCACGATCGCGCGCTGCCGCGCGGGGGTGTTGATGATGTCCCGGTAATCGATGATCCGGGCTTCGAGTTCCTCGTACTCATCGATGATCTTCTGCCGCTCCATCGCGGCCAGGCGGCGCAGCTGCAGGGAGAGGATGGCCTCCGCCTGGTCCTCGTCCACCTCCAAGAGCGCCATCACGCCAGTGCGCGCCTCCTCCTGGGTCCGCGAGGCGCGAATGAGCGCGATCACCTCGTCCAGGGCGTCGAGGGCCTTCAGGTAGCCGCGCAGGATGTGCATCCGCTTTTCGGCCTTGGCCAGCAGGAACTGGGTCCGCCGGACAATCACCTCGAGCTGGTGGTCCACCCAGTGCCGCACGAAACCATCGAGAGAGAGGGTGCGCGGCACCCCGTCCACGAGCGCCAACATGTTGGCCGGGAAGTTGTCCTGCAGCTGCGTGTGCTTGTAGAGGTTGTTGAGGACCACCTTCGCGATCGCGTCCCGCTTCAGCACGATCACGATGCGCAGGCCCGCGCGGCCCGAGGTTTCGTCCCGCAGGTCCGCGATCCCGGTGAGGCGCCCGTCCTTCACGAGCTGGGCGATCTTCTCCACCAGGTTGTCCGGATTCACCTGGTACGGCAGCTCCGTGACCACGAGGCACTGGCGGCCGTGGATCTCCTCCACGGAGACGATGGCCCGCTGCGGGACCGAGCCGCGCCCGGTCCGGTACATGTCCTCGATCCCGCGGCGCCCCAAAATGGTGGCGCCCGTGGGGAAGTCCGGCCCCTTCACCCGCTGCATCAGCGCCTCGAGCAGCTCCTCGCGGCTGGCCTGCGGGTTCTCCAGGAACCACTGCACGCCGGAGGAGACCTCGCGCAGGTTGTGCGGCGGGATACGCGTGGCCATGCCCACCGCGATCCCCTCCGAGCCGTTGACCAGCAGGTTCGGGAACCGCGCCGGCATCACCATGGGCTCGAGGTTGCGCCCGTCGTAGTTCGGCTGGAAGTCCACCGTGTCCGATTCGATGTCCCGCACGATCTCGAGCGCGAGCGGCGCCATCCGCGCCTCCGTGTACCGGGCCGCCGCCGCGCCCAGGTTGCCGGGCGTGCCGAAGTTGCCCTGCCCGGAGACGAGCGGGTAGCGCATGGACCAGCTCTGTGCGAGCCGCACGAGCGAGTCGTAGATCGCACCATCACCGTGCGGGTGGTAGTGCCCCATCACCTCGCCCACGATCCTCGCCGATTTCGAGAACGCGGAGCTCGGCCGGAAACCACCGTCGTACATCGCGTACAGCACGCGCCTGTGCACGGGCTTGAGGCCGTCACGCACGTCCGGGAGCGCGCGGCCCACGATCACGCTCATCGCGTAGTCGAGGTAGCTCCGCTGCATCTCGGCCTGCAGGTCCACCCGCTCCACGCGGTCGCGGCCATCCACGGACACGCTGATCGGCGCACCCGAGCCCTCGTACTCCGTTCCCGCGGGAACCTCGCCGTCCGTACCAGCGGACGCTGCGTCGTCGTCCCCGACGACGGAGCCCGAGTCCGCGCCCAGGTCCTCCTCGGGACCGGGCCGGGTCTCGTCGTCGCCGGGACCGCTGGGGGGAAGGTTGTCGTTGGTGCTCATCTTTTCCTAGCTGTGCTGCTGCGGGAACGGGGAGGTGGGCCGGTCGGTGCGCGGGGCGCGTCCGCCGGCGGATCGGCTAGATATCGAGGAAGCGCACATCGTGGGCGTTGCGCTGGATGAAGCTCCGGCGTGAGTCCACGTCCTCGCCCATGAGGATCGTGAAGATCTCATCGGCGGCCGCGGCGTCCTCCACCGTGATCTGGCGGAGGGTGCGGGTCTCGGGGTTCATGGTGGTCTCCCAGAGCTCCTGGTCGTTCATCTCTCCGAGGCCCTTGTAGCGCTGGATACCGCCATCGCTGGTGGCGGCCCTCGGCATGCGCTTGCCGTTCGCGAGGCCGTACTCGAGGAGAGCGTCTCGCTCACGATCGCTGAACACGTACTCGTGTGCCGCGTTCGTCCACTTCAGGCGGTAGAGCGGCGGCTGCGCAAGGTAGACGTGGCCCTCGGAGATGAGCGGCTTCATGTAACGGAACAGCAGGGTGAGCAGGAGAGTGGTGATGTGCTGGCCGTCCACGTCCGCATCTGCCATCAGCACCACCTTGTGGTAGCGCAGCCGGTCCAGATCGAAGTCCTCCTGGCCCACGCCCGTGCCCACTGCGGTGATGATCGAGTTGATGGTGTCCGAGCTGAGGGCCCGGTCCGGGCGGGCCTTCTCCACGTTCAGGATCTTGCCGCGCAGGGGCAGGATCGCCTGGGTGAGGGGGTCCCGGCCCTGGACGGCGGTGCCGCCGGCCGAGTCACCCTCCACGAAGAACAGCTCCGCCTCGCGCGGATCGCGGGTGGTGCAGTCCTTCAGCTTGCCGGGCATCGAGGCGGACTCGAGGGCGCCCTTGCGGCGGGTGGCCTCGCGCGCCTTACGGGCGGCGATCCGGGCGGCCGCGGCGTTGCCCGCCTTGCGGATCACCTCACGCGCCTCCGAGGGGTTCGCGTCCAGCCAGTCCCCGAGCCGGGCGTAGAGCTGCTGCTGCACGTAGGTGCGGGCCTCGGTGTTGCCCAGCTTGGTCTTGGTCTGGCCCTCGAACTGGGGTTCGCCCAGTTTGATCGAGACAACGGCGGTGAGGCCCTCCCGGATGTCATCCCCCGTGAGGTTGTCATCCTTCTCCTTGAGGATCGCCTTGTCCCGGGCGTACTTGTTGATCACCGAGGTGAGCGCGGAGCGGAAGCCCTCCTCGTGGGTGCCGCCCTCCGAGGTGTTGATGGTGTTCGCGTAGGTGTGCACGGACTCGGAGTAGCCGCTGGTCCACTGCATGGCGATCTCTAGCGAGATCTGGCGGTCCTCGTCCTCCGCGGCGATATCAATGATCTCCGGGTGGATCACCTCCACCTTCTTCGCGGAGTTCAGGTACTTCACGAAGTCCACGAGGCCCTCCTCGTACATGTACGAGACCTCGCGGAACGACTTGGGATCGTCCTCCGTTCCGGCGGAGTCCCCGGTGATCTCATCGCCATCGTCCGTGGCGTGCGGCCGCAGGTCCGTGAACGAGATGCGCAGCCCCTTGTTGAGGAAGGCGTACTGCTGGAAGCGGATGCGGAGTGTTTCGAAATCGAAGTTGGTGGTCTCGAAGATCTCCGGGTCCGGCCAGAAGGTCTGGGAGGTGCCGTTCTCCTCCGTGGGTTCGCCCTTGACCAGGGTGCCCTGCGGTTTCCCGCCGTTGGCGAAGGTCTGGCGCCACACGTGGCCCTGGCGGCGCACCTCAGTCTCCACCCGCCTCGAGAGCGCGTTCACCACCGAGACTCCCACGCCGTGCAGGCCACCCGAGACCGCGTAGCCGCCGCCGCCGAACTTGCCGCCCGCGTGCAGGATGGTCATGACCACCTCCACCGTGGGCTTTCCCTCGGTGGGGTGGATGTCCACCGGGATTCCGCGGCCGTTGTCCACCACGCGGCATCCGCCATCCGGCAACAGGGTCACCGCAATGTGGTCTGCTACTCCGGCGAGCGCCTCATCCACCGAGTTGTCCACCACCTCATAGACCAGGTGGTGCAGACCGCGCTCCGCCGTGGAGCCGATGTACATGCCGGGCCTCTTGCGGACCGCCTCGAGACCCTCGAGAACTGTGATGGTGGATGCGCCGTAGTCCCGGGGCGGGGTGGTGTTGTTGGCCTGAGCCACGCGCGGTACTCCTTAGGTTCCGTGTGCGCCCGCGATGCCGCCCCTGTGGGCGGGTGGTGCGCAGGCAGGGGTGCCCGGTTCCGGACACCACCGCAGCCCGCTCCCCCGCGTGCAGGGTCCTGCGAGCATCGTGCTCACGAGATGTGCATCCAGGGACGGGCCGCTGTGCCCAATTCTACCCCAGATTGCCGTTTTGGCCGCACAGGGCCTGTGGATAGGTCCACCCACAGGTTTGGGGGTCAAGGCGCTCAGGAAGCCACCTGCGCAATATTCCCTCCACGCGCGGTCCCTCCGCCGCGCCTACCCGTGCGCGTCTCGCGCCGGCCCGCACCCGCCGCCGCGCCTAGCCGTGCGCGTCTCGCCCCGGCCCGCACCCGCCGCCGCGCCTACCCGCTCCCGCCAGTTCGCCTACCCGCACCCGCCAGTGCGCCGACCCGCCATCACGCCTACCCGTACGTGTCTCGCGGGCCCCGGCCCGGCACGGACCGGATGCCGTGCTTCCAACTGGGAGCCTTCGGCCCGAGCACCAC
>JAAZBW010000210.1 GCA_012513625.1 Actinomycetales bacterium
CCGAGGTGTGGGACCCCCTCGACTACCGCTGGGTGATCGAGATGACCCCCCTCGCGGTGCACGGCGGCATGAGCGGGGAGGAGTTCGTCTCCAACCTGGACTACACGGCCCATACCGCGGGCCTGTTCGCCGCTGAGCTCGCGGCGCAGGGGATCGCGGTGGAGGGCGAGCCCGCCCGCATGCGCGCCCCGGAGGGGGCGGAGCTGGTGGGCATGGTGGAGTCCGCCACGGTGGAGGAGGTCACCGGATGGATGATGAAGTCCTCCAACAACTCGGTCTCGGAGGCGCTCGCCCGCCACGTGGCGATTGCCCGCAGCGAGGGGTCCACCGCGGCGGCCGGCGCCGCCGCCGTGACCGCCGAGATCGCGGCCCTCGGGCTGCCCTCCACCGGCCTCTACCTCGCGGACACCTGCGGCCTCGCCTCCGAGAACCTCATCTCCGCGGAGCTGCTCGCCGCCACGATCCGGCTTGCGCACTCGGGAGAGGAGCCGCGGCTCCAGTCCCTCCTCGCCTGGCTGCCGGTCTCCTACCTGGACGGCACCCTGGCGGGCCGGATCCCCAACGCTCCGGGTGAGATCCGCGCCAAGACAGGCACCCTCAACCGGGTCATTTCCCTCACCGGGATTGTGGAGGCGCGCTCCGGCTCCCGGGTGATCTTCTCCATCGTGGCGGCGGGCCTGGAGCCCGGGACCGCCTACAGCGCCCGCATGCGGATCGACCAGTTCGTCACCGCTCTCGCCGAAACCGCCTGACACCCTCGGCGTGAACTACCGTGGAGCCATGACACAGCTTCCCTGGGAGATCGCCGCGCGGCGGGCGGGCCAGCTCGCGCCAGCGGGTCCCTCTGGCTCCCGCGCCGCTCTGCGCGGCGTGGTGGCCTCACTCCGGCGGGCTGCTGAGACGGCGCCCGAACTCGTGGCCGGAATCACCGGACTCACGGCCGCCGCCGCGGCCGCCTCCCACTTCCCCGTGCACGTGGTTGACCGGGCCCGGTGGGCCGAGGCGAATGCCGAGCTGTTCGCCACCATGGCCGGTGACGCACTCGGCCTCGATGGCCGAGTCCAGGCCCGCCTCGCCGCCGAGGAGACGGGGGTGCTGCTCTCGGTGCTCTCCACCCGCGTGCTCGGCCAGTTCGACCCCTACATCGCCGGTGGCCGGCTCCTGCTGGTGGCCCCCAACATGGTGCAGCTGGAGCGCCAGCTTGATCTGGACGTGATGGACTTCCGGCTCTGGGTCTGCCTCCACGAGCAGACCCACGCCGTGCAGTTCGCGGCCGCACCCTGGCTGGCACCGCACCTCCTCGGCCGCATCCGGGCCGTGACCGCCGGACTCGGAGAGGTGGAGGCGGGTCCCGTCCGGGTGAAGTCCGCGGTCCAGGCGGTCACGGACCTCGTCCGCGGCAAGGACGGCGCGGTGGGCCTACTCTCCGCCCTCCTCAGCCCCGAGGAGCGGGAGGAGCTCGATTCGCTGATCGCCATCATGAGTCTCCTCGAGGGCCACGCGGACGTGGTGATGGATGAGGTGGGGCCCGCCCGGATCCCCTCGGTGCGCCGCATCCGCGCCAGCTTCGAGCGCCGCCGAGACGGCGTGGGGCTCATGGACACCCTCATCCGCCGCCTCACCGGGATGTCGGACAAGATCGCCCAGTATCGCGAAGGCGCCTCATTCGTGCGGGGCGTGGTGGCGAAGTCCGGCCACGCGGGGCTGAACGCCGTGTGGTCCGGGCCCGAGAACCTGCCCCGGCCCGGGGAGATCGCGCACCCCGACCGTTGGGTGCAGCGCGTCCACGGCTGATGGGTCCCACCGAGCGCGTGGCCCGGGCGCGCACCGCCGTCGCCGCCCTCGGGCTCCCCGCCGGCGCCCGTGTGGTGGTGGCCTGCTCCGGCGGCGCCGACTCGCTCGCACTCGCCGCCACCACCGCGCACGTGGCCCCGCGTGCGGGCTGGCTGGCGAGCGCCGCCATCGTGGACCACTCCCTCCGCGCCGATTCCGCCAGCGAGGCCGTCCGCGCCGCCGCCCTCTGCGAATCCCTCGGACTACCCGCCGAGGTGCGCCGCGTCAGGGCGGACGGCCCCGGCGGGCCGGAGGCCGCCGCCCGGGACGCCCGCTACGCCGCCCTCGCGGACGTGGCAGGGCCAGACGGGCTCGTGCTCCTCGGCCACACGCTCGACGACCAGGCCGAGACCGTCCTCCTCGGCCTCGCCCGCGGCTCCGGCGCCCGCTCGCTGGCCGGGATGGCAGCCTCCACGGGCCGCTACCGCCGCCCCCTGCTCGCGCTCACCCGCGCGGACACTGCGGGCATCTGCGCGGACCTCGGCCTCGTCCCCGTCGAGGACCCCACCAACCAGCCGGACGGGCCGTGGCGCCGCGCCGACGGCGGCCCGCTGCGCCGCACCGCCCTCCGCCACCACGTGATCCCGGCGCTCGAAGAGGCCCTCGGCGGCGGCGTGATCCCGGCGCTCGCCCGCACCGCGGACCTCCTGCGCGCAGATGCCGACTACCTGGAGGCCACCGCCGCCGAGGCGCTCGCCGCTGCCCGGATTGCCGACGACGGAACGCACCCACCGTCGTCGTCCCCCGACGACGGAACTCGCCCCGCGTCGTCGTCCCTCACCCTGGCCGCGGACCGGCTCGCGGGCCTCCCGGACGCCGTGCGCACCCGGGTGCTGCACCGCGCCATAATGGACCTGGCACCTCCCGGCGCGCGCGGCGCGGTGGGAAGCCGGCACGTCGAGGCCGTTGACCGGCTCCTCGTGTCCTACCGCGGACAGGGACCCGCCCACCTGCCCGGGTTCGTAGTGGCCCGGCGGGAGGGTGATCGGCTTGTCATCGCGCACGAGCCGCGCGAGGAATGAGGAGAAGGCAGTGGATGCGAAGGACGTCGGGGGCGATCTCGAGAAGATCCTGATTACGGCAGAACAGATCGACGCACGGCTGACGGAGCTGGCCGCAGAGATCGACGAGTACTACCAGGGCGAGGAGATCCTGCTCGTGGGCGTCCTCAACGGGGCGGTGATGGCGATGGCGGACCTCTCCCGCAAGATACACACCTCCACCCGGATGGACTGGATGGCGGTCTCCTCCTACGGATCGGGCACCAAGTCCTCCGGCGTGGTGCGCATCCTCAAGGACCTGGCCTCGGACATCCACGACGTGAACGTGCTGATCGTGGAGGACATCATCGACTCTGGCCTCACACTCTCGTGGCTGCTCGCGAACCTGCGCTCGCGGGAACCGAAGTCCCTGCGGATCGCCACGGTGCTCCGCAAGCCGGACGCCGCCAAGGTGGAGGTGGAGGTGGACCACGTGGGGTTCGACATCGCGAACGAGTTCGTGGTGGGCTACGGGCTCGACTACGCGGGGCGCTACCGTTCGCTGCCGTTCGTGGGCACCCTGGCACCGCACGTCTACGGGGCGTGAGGCTCGAGGTTGCGCGGGCGGCGAGCCCGATAGGCTCCACAGCCAACGCCCAGTAACGGCACGTACATTTCGAGGCGTTCACGCTCTACGAAGGGATCCAGGGCCACACCCGATGGAAACGAAGAAGAAGAAGGCACGTAGTCCGCAGGCTGTGTGGGGGTTGCTCGCCCTCGCGATTGGGTTCTTCCTGCTGTTCAGCCTCCTCACCAGCCCGCAGGTGAGCACGATCCCCACCTCGGAGGGCCTCGAGTTGCTCCGTGGCACCACGGTGAACCGCGTGGAGATCAACGGGGTGGACCAGAAGGTCAGCCTGGAACTCTCACGCGCTCACACCACGCAGCTGAAGGATGGCGGCACCCGGGACGTGGGCACGGACGTGGCGTTCTACTACGTGGACCCGCAGGGCGATGAGGTGGTGCGGCTCGTCAACGCTGCGGACCCGTCCGGCGGCTTCAACTCGGTGATGCCGCAGCCGAGCTTCCTCGTCTCGATCCTTTCCCTCATCCTGCCGCTCCTCATCTTCGTGGGAATCTTCTGGTTCCTCATGAGCCGCATGCAGGGCGGTGCGGGTGGCGTGATGAAGTTCGGGAAGTCGCGCGCCAAGATGGTGAACAAGGAGAACCCGGACGTCACGTTCTTGGATGTGGCGGGCGTGGACGAGGCTGTGGAGGAACTCGAGGAGATCAAGGAGTTCCTCTCCGAGCCCGCCAAGTTCCAGGCCGTGGGCGCCAAGATCCCGAAGGGCGTGTTGCTCTACGGCCCGCCCGGAACCGGCAAGACCCTGATCGCACGTGCCGTGGCGGGCGAGGCCGGGGTGCCGTTCTACTCCATCTCCGCCTCCGAGTTCGTGGAGATGTTCGTGGGCGTGGGCGCCTCCCGCGTGCGGGACCTGTTCGACCAGGCAAAGGAAAACTCGCCGGCCATCATCTTCATCGACGAGATCGATGCGGTGGGCCGCCACCGCGGCGCCGGCATGGGCGGCGGCCACGATGAACGGGAGCAGACCCTGAACCAGCTCCTCGTGGAGATGGACGGCTTCGACGCCACCACGAACGTGATCCTGATTGCCGCCACGAACCGGCCGGATGTGCTCGATCCCGCCCTGCTGCGGCCGGGCCGCTTCGACCGGCAGATCTCCGTGGAGGCTCCGGACCTGCGGGGCCGCCTGAAGATCCTCGAGGTCCACGCCAAGGGGAAGCCGATGAGTTCGAAAGTGGAACTGCGTGCCGTGGCAAAGCGCACCCCCGGCTTCACGGGCGCGGACCTCGCGAACGTGCTGAACGAGGCCGCCCTCCTCACGGCCCGTTCCAACGCTGACCTGATTGACAACCGCGCGCTCGACGAGGCGATCGACCGCGTGATTGCAGGGCCTCAGAAGCGCTCCCGCATGATGAACGAGAAGGAGAAGAAGATCACGGCATACCACGAGGGCGGCCACGCCCTCGTGGCGGCGGCCCTGCGCTACACGGACCCTGTCACCAAGGTGACGATCCTCCCGCGCGGCCGGGCGCTCGGCTACACGATGGTGATGCCCACGGAGGACCGTTATTCCACCTCCCGCAATGAACTCCTTGACCAGCTCGCGTACGCGATGGGTGGACGCGTGGCGGAGGAACTCGTGTTCCACGATCCCACCACTGGTGCTTCCAACGATATTGAGAAGGCGACCGCGATCGCCCGCAAGATGGTGACCCAGCTCGGCATGAGTGCCCGCGTGGGATCGGTCAAGCTCGGCACCTCCAACTCGGAGCCGTTCCTCGGCCGTGACCTCGGCCACCAGCGGGACTACTCCGAGGAGATGGCCGGCGTGATCGACCAGGAGGTGCGCTCCCTCATGGACTTCGCGCACGAGGAGGCGTGGGAGGTGCTCAACGAGTACCGCGAGGTACTCGACCACCTCGTACTCGAACTCCTGGAGCGGGAGACCCTGAACGAGAAGGACCTCCGGGAGGTGTTCGGCCCGGTGGTCAAGCGCGAGCCGCGAGAGGTGTGGACCACGGACCCCTCGCGCCCCGTCTCGAA
>JAAZBW010000211.1 GCA_012513625.1 Actinomycetales bacterium
CAAAACCCGACAACTCAACCACACAGTCGATGGGTTTGGGTGGCGGTGGCGAAGTGGGGTGGGGGAAATGGCACTCGCCCGGCGCCGCCGCGAATGCGGCTGGACCGGGCGAGTGCTCCCGAGGGGTTCAGGGACCAGGGATCAGTACCAGTTCTTGGCCACCGAGTGGTTCCACGCACCGCACGGCGTGCCGTAGCGGCCGGCAATGTAGTCGAGTCCCCATGCGATCTGGGTGGCAGGGTTCGTGGCCCAGTCTGAGCCGTGGGAGGCCATCTTCGAGCCGGGCAGGGCCTGCGGGATACCGGTGGCACCGGAGGAACGGTTGCGGGCGTTGGGATTCCAGTTGGACTCCTTCTGCCACAGCGAGTACAGGCAGCTCCACTGGTCGCCGGTCCAACCGCGGTTAGCCGCCATGGACTGCCCGAGCG
This sequence comes from Actinomycetales bacterium, assembly GCA_012513625.1. Taxonomy (GTDB): domain Bacteria; phylum Actinomycetota; class Actinomycetes; order Actinomycetales; family Actinomycetaceae; genus JAAZBW01. The sequence continues at coordinate 429 of JAAZBW010000211.1, forward strand.
CCACCGCGTCGCCCGTGTACGTCGGAGGAGCGGCTGGGACGGAACCGGAGGACGAGGACGGAGAGGAAGCGGCCGAGGAAGAGGAAGAGGAGGAGCCGGAGGCGCGCGGGGCGGCCGCCACCACCGGGCGGTCCTTGGTGCCCACCTCCACCACCTCGTCCACGCGCTCGCGCACCACCACGGTGGCGAGGACCTCGCGGGAGGACTCTGCGCCGTCCACCATGCTGGTGGTGTACGTGGTGACGGTCAGCCCGTCCACGCCCTCCACCGTGACGCGCTTCTGGTCCTTGTACAGGGAATCGTTCGTTACCTGGGAGGTCCCGTGGGTGTCAACGACCTCCTCGACGACCTGATCGCCCGTCACGCGCTGGATCAGGATCTCCTGGCCGGGCACGAGCTCGGAGGAGAGGGGAGCGGAGACGATGTCATCCGCGTCAAGGGTGATGCCGGCCTGCTCGAGCGCCTCGGCAAGGGTGCGTGCGTTCGACTCGACGGGCACGGTGGCACCGTCCACCACCACGGAGAAGGCGGCGATCTGGCCGGGCTCGAGTGCCTGGCGGCCCTCCACGAAGTCACGTGAGGAGAGCGTGGCCATGGAGGAGCGCATGTCCCACGAGGAGTCCGCAGCGAGGGGGGTCTCGGTGCGCTCGACGCCATCGGCCGAGGTGAGCTGGCTCGCCAGCACGAATCCCGTCAGGCCGATCGCGAGTGCGCCCACGATTCCCGCGCGCGCGGCCGCGGTGAGGGCGTAGCGGGTGGCCGAAACAGGACGAATCGTCCCGCTCGACGTCTGCGAGGACGCGTCCTCGTTCGGCATCATCTGGTCAGTCACGTTGTTCCCGTTCAGGAGGGTTTCACAGGTACAAGAACCGACCGTAACCCAATCGTGATCATCCCGGGAAGGTGTTCGCCAGGTCAGATCGGTCACTGTCTGGCATCACCGCAGGTGGGAAGGTCTATTTGTCCGCAGAATCAGGCTCCGTGCAACCGGTTGCCGGGCGCCGGCAGCGGGTGCAGGGGCGCCAAGCGGCCGTCGTCGTCGACGATCAGCACCCTCGTGGGGGCCGACGACGCTGCTCAGGCCTGCGTGAACCAGTCGCCGTACACGTGGCGCGTGTTGGCGAGGATCACCTGACACGCCTGGGTCAACTCCATGCCCATCTCCTGGGCCACCGTGCGGACGGTGTGGGTCATCACGTACGGCGCGTTGGGGCGGCCGCGGAAGGGTGCGGGGGTGAGGTATGGGGCGTCGGTCTCCACCAGCACGAGCTCGGGGCGCAGGGCACGGGCGGCATCGCGGAGTTCCTGGTTGGACTTGAAGGTGACCGGGCCGGCGAAGCTCGCGTACCAGCCGTTCTCGTTCAGGACCCCGGCGAACTCGGCGTCCCCCGAGAAGCAGTGGAACACCGTGCGCGCGGGGGCGCCGTCACGCTGGAGCACGTCGAGGACCTCCGCATGGGCCTCGCGGTTGTGGATCTGGAGGGGCAGGTCCAGCTCCTTGGCGAGCGCGATGTGCGCACGGAAGGATCGCCGCTGCGCCTCGAGTCCACCGGCCGCCGTGCGGAAGAGGTCCATGCCCGTCTCGCCGATCGCCACCACCTGCTCGGGATTGGCGGCGGCAAGCTCGGCCACCCGCCCGATTGCGTCCTCCAGGGAGACCTCACGATGGTGATCGGCGAGGTCCTGCTCCCAACCGTCCGGCGCCACCTCGGTCACGCCCGCGTGGCGTGGCGCCTCGTTCGGGTGGATGGCGATGGCGGCCGCAATCTGCCGCCACTCGCGGGCAAGCTCCACGGCGTGCTCGAGGCCCGGGTACTCGCAGCCGGAGTGGATCATCCCCACCACGCCGGCGCGCTCGGCGCGTCCCACCTGCACGTCCATCGGGAGCACCTCAACGCCGTCCGGAAGCTCTACCGCGCCGTCGCCCTGGCCGGGGAAGTGGGTGTGGTTGTCCACCACCGGGCTCGGCAGTTCCTCCGCCTCCGGCGGGAACGAGATCGGCTTTCCTCTGGCCATGGTGCGCGTCAGGCCTCCAGTCCCATCCGGGCGAGTTCCTCTGCCACGATCGACTCGTCCAGCTTGGTGAACACGGGGGTGGGCTTGGCGATCGGGGCGCCGAGCACGGCCTCGCGCGGCTCCCACGCGGGCGCGCCCGTGTAGTCACCGGTGATCACGAGGTGGGCGGGGCCGCCTCCCAGGTCCTCCACGCGCTCCGCGCGCGGCATCGGGGCGATCTCGCCGGTGCCGCCGTACATGGCGTCGATGGTGTTGGAGGAGTGCGGTAGGAACGGGGCGAACATGAGGTCCAGGTTCACCACCGCGGTGGCGAGCGTGTGGAGGATGGTGGCGAGCCGCTCCCGCTGGTCCTCGCCCTTCAGCTTGAAGGGCTCGGTGCGGGCCACGTAGGCGTTCGCCTCGCCCACGAGCCGCATGAGCTCGTTGACGCCGGCCTTGAAACGGTGGTGCTCGATGTGCTTGCCCACGGTGGTGAAGCCGCCGCGGATTGCGGCGAGGAGGTTCTGATCGATCTCCTCCAGCTCAACCGGCGCCGGGATCTCGCCGAAGCTCTTCGCGATCATGGCGGCCGTGCGGTTCACGAGGTTGCCCCACGCGGCCACCAGCTCGGAGTTGGTGCGGCGCAGGAACTCGGACCACGTGAAGTCGGAGTCCTGGTTCTCTGGTCCGGCGGCGGCGATGAAGTAGCGCAGCGCGTCCACCTGGTAGCGCTCCAGGAAGTCGCCCACGAGGATCACCACTCCGCGTGAGGTAGAGAACTTGTCCCCCTCCATCGTGAGGTATTCCGAGGAGACCACCTCGGTGGGCAGGTTGAGGATGCCGTACTCCCCCGCGTCCCCGCCACGGCTGCCCTGCCCGTTGTAGCCGAGGAGCTCGGCCGGCCAGATCTGGGAGTGGAAGACGATGTTGTCCTTCCCCATGAAGTAGTAGGACCGCGCCTCCGGGTCGTTCCACCATCTCCGCCACGCCTCCGGCTCCCCGGTGCGGCGCGCCCACTCGATGGACGCGGAGAGGTAGCCGATCACGGCGTCGAACCACACGTAGAG
>JAAZBW010000212.1 GCA_012513625.1 Actinomycetales bacterium
CTTGAGTCCCCGGGGAAAGGCGATGGCATTCCGGTCTCCCTGGCGGGCGAGGCGGTCGATGTGCGGGCCGCCGGGATACGGGAGGCCGAGGAGGCGTCCCACCTTGTCGAATGCCTCCCCCGCCGCGTCATCGAGCGTGGAGCCGAGTTCGGTGACGCCGGTGGCAATGTCCGTGACGGCGAGGAGGCTCGTGTGGCCGCCGGAGACTACGAGTGCGGTGAAGGACTCGGGGAAGGGCCCGTTCACGAGTTCGTCCACGGCCACATGGCCGATCACGTGGTTGACGCCGTAGAGCGGCTTGCCGGTGGCCACCGCCAGCGCCTTCGCTCCGGCCGTGCCCACAGTGAGGGGTCCGATCAGTCCGGGTCCGGCCGCCACGGCGAGCGCGTCCACCTCCTCCAGGCTGACCTCCGCCTTCTCGAGGACCGCCTGCAGGGTGGGGAGGAAGGACTCGAGGTGGGCGCGGGAGGCGATCTCCGGGATGATGCCGCCAAAGCGTTCGTGCGCGCCGATCGAGGTGGCGGTGACGTCCGCGAGGAGCTCGCGGCCACGGACGAGGGCGAAGCCTGTCTCATCGCAGGTGGACTCGATCCCGAGGATCAGGGGTTCTCGCACGCCCCCGATTCTAGGTGGTGATGCGCGTCAGGCGATCCGGGCGATCCTTCCGTAGATGCTCGCCTGGATCACCTCCTCGAAGTTGTCGAACACCGTGCGCGACTTTGCGGGGAAGAGGTTCAGGCCCTCCTCGTCCGGCACCATGATGAGGTGCCCGGACCGGCCCCCGTTTAGGTAGGGCACGGGCCCCACCTCGCTCTCGGGCCCCTGGGCGAACAGGTGCCACACCGTCCACGGCTCCTCCCACAGTGCCCGCAGGGCGGGGTTGGCATCCTCGGGAAGCCCGGGGCGGCCAGTGGCGGAGGTGGCGAGGCCCTCGCCGTCGATGGTGGTGGGGGCGATCGGCAGGTTCCAGGCGGGCTGGAGCCCCACCCAGCGGGCCATGAGGGTGGAGAGGTCCACGAGGGGGGCCACCATGAGGTTGGTGCGGCCCACGGTCGGATCCTCCGGTTCCCCGAACGGGTCGGCAACGATCAGGACCGCCGGGCCGTGGATCCACGCCTGGAATGCGGCCTCCTGCTCCTCACGGTCTGCGCCGATCCGAACGGCGGCCGAGGGCTCGCGCAGGAAGTCCGCCAGCCCGTCCCCGGATTCGGTGAGTGCGCTCCCCTCCACGAGCCCGAGGGCGCTCAGTTGTTCGAGTTCCCTCGCGGCTCCGCGCAACATGAAGCGACCGACGCGGCCGCCCTGGGCGAGTTCGGCGAACAGCGCCACTGCGGACCCGGTGAGCCACGAGCCCTCCTCCCAGGGGTAGTCCTGGACGGCGGCGAGTCCGTGGATGCGTTCCATCTCGATTCCGGCGGCCGCGCTGGCGGGCTCGTCGAGCGCCGTGGCCGGGATGGGATTGGCGGCGGGGAGGCGGTCGCCACGGGTGAATTCGAGTGAGTCGGCGATCTGCATGAATGTGTCGCCGAACACTGGCCACTGGCCCACTCCAGCCGAGGTGGTGAGCTGCACAGCGAGACCGCTGCCGGCGAGGAGCCACTCGGTGGCACGGACGCGCGCGCCGGTCTCCGGGGAGCGGTGCGTGTAGCTGATCATCCGCCCTGTGCCGGCGAAGCCGGCGTCCGCCCGCATCGCCGGCGACCAGGCGTCGATGTCGATCACGAACACGTCCTCGAGCGCATTCAGGAGGCCGTCGACCGCATTCACCATGAACTCGGAGATGCCCCCCTCATACTCGTTGAGCGTGAGAACGGCGTTGGGTGCAAAGGAGCCCTCCGGACCCTCCAGGTACGCGAGGGACTCCACCTCGGGGCGGGGGCTCTCCTGCACGGCCCACCCGTCTGGGACGGTGAACCGCACCCTGCCGGAGAGCCCATTCACGATGTGTGCCATTGTCACCAACCCCAACCGAAGATCTTCTTGGCCACGCCCTTGGCGCCGTCTGCGACGGCACTGCCGGCCCCCTTCAGCGTATCGACGGTAGCGTTCTTCGCCTTGTCCGCCGCGGCGCCCAACCCGTCACGTCTCACATCATTAATGAACCCGCCCACCTTCTCGCCCACGAATCCGCCCACCTTCTCGCCCACTATGCCGCCCACGAACCCGCCCACGGCGGCACCCACCCCCGGGATGGGAATCAGGGCCTGCCCCACGGCTGCGCCCACGGCACGGCCCGCCACCGTACCCGCCACCTTGCCAACGTTCTTGGCAGTCCCCTCGATGGCGGCAGACTTCACTCCCTCGTTACGGGCCTGCTCCCCGGTCATGGACGGGTTGTTGCGCAGGGCTTCGTTGTAGTGCTTCTGGTACGAGTCGTGGTAGGTTACGCCCATATCGACCACGGCGAGCACCTTGGTCCCCACCTTGAACGCCGGGTTCTTGGCAATCTTGCCGAGGGTGTCGGACGCCTTGTCGAAACCCTTGAGCCACTTGTTCATCCCGGGTGTGACGGGGATGTTGGTGGCGGCCTTCCCGGTGTAGTACCACGTGGGGTCACCCTTGAACTGCTTGTACCCGGTGTGCTGCCACTTGAGGCCCAGCCACTTGTCGGGCTTGCCCTTCGTCAGGATCTTCGGCAGCTTGCCCTTGTGGCCGAAGGTCGAATAGACCCACTTCTCGGTTCCGGGAAAGAGGTTCGCCCACTTCGGCAGGCCACCCTTGATGGCAGAGGCCCAGCCCCCGAACTCGGTCTTCCACGCGTAGGCCAGCATGCCGTGGAAGCCGCGGAAGTTCGCGAGGTGACCCACGTTCTTGTTGACGAAGTCCCAGGTCTTCTTCGTACCCTGGGCGTACTTGTTGACCTCGGAGGTCCACCCCTTGGGGGGCGGGCCCTGGGCGTCGGAGATGGCAGAGACGCACTCGTCCACCCAGCCGTTGTAGAGGGTGCGCCCATTCTTGAGCCGGTTTACGAGGTTGATCCGGGCGCCTGCCGTCCTCGTGTTCTTCGGCAGCGGATTGCCCTCGGCCGAAGCCTCCGTGCGTTCGGTCGCGCTGTACTGGTACTCGTGGAGGGCGTTGAATGCGGTGACGTCACTCTTCAGGCTTTTGTACGTCCCCTCCTGGAAGGACGCCACCTTCGTGGAGAAGGCGGTGAGCGCGGCGGAAATGCTGTCGATCCCGCGTGCCACATTCGTCTTGAGGTGCTCCGTGTTGTTGGAGAAGGCACCCACGAGGGTGCTACTTCCCGTGTACTTCACGGATTCCTGGAGCCCCATCCAGGACTGGTGGGCATCTCTGTACTTCCCGCGGATGGTGGTGGCGTGGGTCTTCAGATCCTTTGCATCCGTGTCAAGCGTGTCCATCGTGCCCAACGGCTCTGGGAGGTAGGCAGAGAATGAGACATCAGCAATGAACTGCATGCCGGATACCTTTCGGTGACGCAGAGCCGGTGGCTAACGGGACTTGGCCGGGGCCGGTCCGATGGACTGCGGAGGGGTGTACGTGTACTCGGGCAGAATGCCGATCGCCTCCACCTGTTCCTGCGCGTCCGTGACCGCCTGGAGCGCGTTCGCCGCCTGATCGGAAGAGGCGTTCTCAAAGATCGTGATGATCTGGTCGGCGCCATCGAGTGCCTGATTTCCGGCCGCGAACATCGTCACCACGAATGGGCGCACGAATTGGTAGTTGGTCTGGTCGAGGGCGGCGATGATCTTCGCCTCCTTGGTGGCGGCGGCGGCGGAGGAAAGGTTGCCTGTGAGCTTCTCCTCAATACCCTTGAGTTCCACCCACGTGCTTCGTGCCTGAGTCACGGCGCTGCGCGCGTTCTCAACCTGGACAGTGTAGAAACTCATCCCCAACTCTCCGGTGTAGCCCGACTGGTTCCTGCGCCACCGTATCGGCGCCCGCGGGCGAATCCAAGGACATCCGGGAGTCCTCCCCGGTGGGCTGACACCGCCCGCGGCGCGCACGGCCACCCCTCATCGAGGGCTCGCCCGGTCAGTCCATCGAGCCGATCGTGATCCGCCCCTGGAACCCTGCGGCCACCTCGAGGTGGGCGGCGAATCCTCCCCGCTGGAGGGTGTCCGGCACCTCGGGCCCGCCGAGGGAGAGCAGGGGTGCGTAGTACAGGCACTCCCCCAGTTCCGGGACTCCCAGCCTCTCGACGGCGGGCAGGTAGTTGGCCCACCGGAAGTCCCTTTCGAGGAGCCCCGGGTCTTCCAGGAACCGCACCACGTGGGCGGGCTTCGAGAAGCTGAGCGGAAAAGCCACGTCGAGCCGGGTGCACACGTTGTGGAAGTACCCGTCCTGCCACACCACGATGTCCGCGAGCGCGGAGGTGAACACGGGTACGGCTCCCTCCGGGTCGTCCACGATGAGGGGGAGCCAGGAGGAGGCCTCCGCCGGGTCCGGGATCCGCAGGAAGCCGTCGCCGATCAGTCCCGCGCCGAGTTCGCGCCACAGAGCCACGATCTCGGTGGGCACCCGGTCCGCAAACCGGGCGATCACCTCGTCCGAGATGGGGGCGATCCCGTGGAACTCACTGAAGGTACTCACGCAGGGGATCCTTTCACGGCTTCACCACGAACACGATGTTCGGCCTCACGTCTCCGCGGAACTCGGGCGGTATCTGGTCGAGTACGGCTCGCAGGTCGTCCAACAGCCCCGGCGTGGTGGAGGGCCACTTCCCGCCGAGCGACCGGTTGGCTCCCTGGTGGCCGAGGCCGGAGATGTCGGTGACGTCCCCGCCCGCCTTCCCGTCGAGGCGGTGGGTGGCGTCGGTCTCCGCCTTGACGTCGCGGACGATGTCGTCGATCTCGGCTACGGAGAGGTGCGGGTGCTGGTCGGCGAGCATGTCCCGCAGTGCCGTCTCGGAGACCTCGCGGCCGGAGGCGCGGGCGTCCCGGACCTCGGCTGCGGCGCTGTTGTAGGTGTCGATGTTCTTCTCGAGGTCCTGCACCGAGTACTCGCGCATCTGCGCCTGCTGCTCGGCAGCCTGCCGGTAGTGCTCGTACGGGTGGGAAGAGGTGGGTCCGTTCACCTCGACGTAGATCGGTTCCGTGGGCCGCACCACGCCGTCCGGCCCCAGTTCCAGGTCCGGATTCGTCTCGAGGAACTCCCGGAACTCGGGGCTGAGGGCGGAGGCGTCGGGTACGTAGCCGTTGTTGGTGTGCCCCGACGGCGAGGGCGAGCCGTCGTACTCGAACCCCCGCGCCGACTCCGTCACCATCTCCGGCCGGGTCTGCCCGATGTACTCGCCGTCGAGGCGGATCTGGCCGTTCTCGATGTCAATCGTCCTGTCGAGCGAATGCCAC